>CACYBU010000189.1 GCA_902772665.1 uncultured Methanobrevibacter sp.
CAAAAGTATCACAAACATAGTAGGTGGAAATATGAAAGTAGTAGAAGATTACGCACAAAGAAAAGTCGATGAAAGAAATGAAGTTTTAATACATGACTTAAAAGAAAGAGGCTTTGACACGAAAGATATAGCAGAAATTGCTAGAGTCAGTTTAGATTTTGTTGAAAAAACATTATCTAAATAACCTTTTTTCTTGTAAATTATTTCAAATTTCCAGATATCACAATTTCACATGATTGCACCTGTAGAAAATACATTCCCAACATCAGATTGGTCATAATCAACAACCATACCCTGAAGAATTTCATTCAATATTTTCGCACATCTGATATGTAACCTCACATTTTACATACTCCGGAATTAGGATTTAAATACTCTGATTAAATAATAGTATTAATGATGAAAAAATTAAGATTTATTTTTGTTTTAATCGTTTTTTTATTTTTAGTAATCGGTGCAGTATCTGCAAACGAGAATAACACAACCGACATTATTGAGCAGAATGACTCAAACGAGCTTAAAATACCGGACACTACTTATATTGAAGAGAATAATAATTTAACTTCAAGTGAAATTCCAGATATAATTCTAGCGCCAATGAAGATACTTGCGAAAAAGCGAAACTGACAGTGACAGCATATACCAATACCGTTAAAAAGGGCAGCACATATTATATGTACCTTACAGATATGAACGGCAGGGGAATAGCAAACAAGCAACTGACAATAAAAGTCAACAACAAGAACTACGCTAAAACTACAGGATCAGACGGGAAATTCGGAATTAAAATCGACTTGAATCAGAATTCAGCAACACTCAACATCAAATTCAAGGGAGATGACAAGTATAATGAATTTGAAAAAACTATAAAAGTTTTAATTCAGCAGTTCACAGTAACAATCGGAAACAAGAAACTGCTTACAAACGGATGTCTCAGGATATACTTAAAGGGATCTGCAGACGTGATTTCATATAAAACCCTGACCATATCCGTTGGAGACAAGGTTTTTGTGAAAAAAACCAACTCCGAGGGATTCATCGTGATAAAGCCCAAAGTAAAAGCCGGCACCTATGAGGTTGCTGTAAAGTATAGTGGAAATGAAATTTCCAAAAAGATTAAATGCATTAAGGGAAACGTTATAAACCCCCTTAAAAAAGTCGTTCCAACAGTAAACGGTATACCGGACATTGACCGGATGCCTGCAAACTTTATCATGGGAGATAATGATGCAAAGTATACTCTTACAAAATCCCAATACCCGGAAGTTCTTAAAAGAGACAGTTACACCTTATTTTTATATAAAAAACTGTCAAAATACACATTCTTTAAAACAAAAGCTTCTCCTAAAGCCTATCATATCCTCAAACGTGAGAAATGGAATGTAATCGAACGGGCACTCAATACAAAACTCGTTAAAAAGAACAAATATAACTACTGGCCAAAAACCGTCACAGCATCACTTAAAGGCAAATCATACACATACCCGGAAGTCCGTGACATTCAAAATACCGAATATACCTGCGGACCAACATCATCAAGCGTCTGTAGTCAGGCGCTTAAAAAATACAGTTCTGAAAAATACTTCCAGACAAAAGGACATGTCACCAACGGAATAAATGTTGAAGTGTTAAAAAAAGTCCTAAGCAAGAATAACTTCAAGGCAAGTTATTTCTACTCAATGAATACTGCTGTAAAACAGCTTAAAAAGGGAGGAAGTGCACTGATAGCTTTTCTTCCAAATCATTACGTATCCGTTATAGATGTAAGTAAGGACAGTAAAAAAATACTTGTGAGTAACTCATACGGAAGCTATAACGTCGGATGTAAAAACGTTCCAACAAAATGGGTGTCACTTAAATACTTCAAGTCCAAATTCGCAGGAGTCGGACTAATCGTCAAGCTAAATTATAAACTATCAAAAAACGTTAAAAAGCAAGTCGGTAATTACTATAAAAGCATGGGCACTAACTGGGTTGGGCAAAACGTTAATGAAAGGATTCCGGATATTGGAAAGTAATTTTTTCCGATATTTTATTTTTTAACCAGGATATTTATCCATTTCTCATCCAGACGGTCTTTTCTTGCATCATGAGTAATCCACGTTTTTATAACTTCAAAATCTGAAAATGCCTCACGAGCAGTTACCTCAGTTAAATCATTGAAGTATCGTCCATTGCGTTCACCCTCAAAATTACCATACTTAAAAGAAGCGTATAAAACTCCATTTTCTTTTAAGGAGTTTTTTAATTTAGTTAAAACCATTCCCAGTTCATTGATCGGGACATGCAGAAGGGATGCCGATGCCCATATTCCATCGAATATCTGAGTGAAGTGGATTTCCTGAAACTGCAGATGAAGTACTTCCTGACCGGTATATTCGCCTGCAAGTTTACACATTTCCCTAGAGCCATCGATTGAAGTCACCTCATATCCCAATGATTTAAACAGTAACGTGTCTCTTCCAGAACCGCAGCCTGCATCAAGAATATGGGAGTTTTTAGGAATCCATGACAGGAATTCCGGGTAATGTGGACTCATATCCGCATTAACAGTTCCTTCAAAAAATTCCCTTGCATTTAAATCATAGTAATTCATGTTTTAGCCTCTTTTCAAATCTGTCCTTATAATAGCTTATTGTTTTATATTCAATTATATCTTTGAAATGGTTTTTAAAAGTTTCCAGATGTATGAACTCTTCAAGATCAGGATTTAATGCAATGGGATAGTCCTGCCTATCTGTAAAAAAATGTCCTGCTGATTTTTTAAGAAAATGAATCGGATTTGCCATTGCAAGTGACATGTATTCCTTTTTACCCCATGACTGGTAATTTCTAGTTTTTTTATGCCTTGTCATGTCCACAGCATTGGACTTGTTGGCATAAAACTCTCTGAAGCTCATGTAAACGTCATCGTCTGTTATTACCATTTTAATATTTCCATTATTGTAGAATGCCTCAAATATCGGTATCTTATATGATTTTGTCATGGAGGTTCTTTCAAGTGCATTTAAAAAGTCATGACCATGATTGTTTAAAAACAGCTTTTCCTGAGAGGTCAATTCATTATGCTGATTTAAAAATCCGATATAATCTCTGAACAGGTTGAATTTAGATGCCTTTTTCATGGCAGACAAGACACTGTCATCCATATGGATAAACAGTTCAACTCTTGTGGGGCGATGACCTACAAAATCTTTTATACGGTCATATTCAAGTTTTATTCTATCTTTAACTTTCAGTTCGTTTTTAGCTTGATACTTGAATAAATCTATTAAATTAAAATAAAAATCAATATAGCAATCTTCAGGATATTCAAAATCCAAAACAGAAGCGGTTAAAAGTAATTTTGAATCATACTGTCTGCCACTTAAGAGAAACGGAACCCAATTGGCCTTTTTATAGTTTCCAATGAAATCAAGAACTGTGAGATATTTTTTATTCTCATATTTTCTAAGGCCTCTTCCGAGCTGCTGCAGGAAGATTGTAGGTGACTGTGTTGGTCTTAAAAACAACACCGTGTCGATTGATGGAACGTCCAATCCCTCATTGAACATGTCAACTGTAAATATAATCTTCAAATCGTCGTTTTTAAGTCTGTAAATTGCTTCGCTTCTCTCAACTGCATATTCACCCTGCTTGCCACTGTAAACGGATACAGATGAGATATTATGTTCATTAAAATATCTTGCCATGTACTCGGCGTGATTTATTGAAGCGCAAAAACCGATGGCTGAAAGGGGACTGTACTTTAAAAAATGATTGTATACCAGTTCTGCTCTTCTGTTAATCATGAGCTTTTCTTCAAGGTCAGTTTCATCGTAAACTCCGTTTCGAAGAGTGACTGTTGAATAATCGATGGTATCATCATAGATTCCATAATATCTGAATGGAACAAGCCATCCTTTATTAATAGCTTCCTTTAAGCGAACTTCATAGACAGTATTATAATCGCACAGTGCAAAAACATCCCCATTATCCATACGTTCAGGTGTTGCAGTCAGGCCCAGAAGAAACATCGGTTTGAAATAGTTTAGAATCCTTTTGTAATTGGCTGCGACAGCATGGTGGAATTCATCAACAACGATATAATCAAAATAATGCCTGTTAAAATAGTCCTCATTAAGATATCTGTTTTTACCGAGGCTTTGAACTAGTGCAAAGACAATGTCTGAATCAGTGTCCTTGTGTTGGCTGTAGAAAAATCCTATTGATTTGTCGGGGTGAATGTTTTTAAAGGTATCTGCGGCCTGTTTTATAATTTCCTGGCGGTGAGCTATGAACAGTATTTTATCATATTCCTTTGAGTCGAATGCTGCAAGGTAAGTTTTTCCAACACCAGTTGCAGCGACAACCAGACCATTGTCAAAACCTTCTTCACGGGCGCTGTCAAGTGAGTACAGGGCTTCAATTTGAGCACCCCTCGGTTCAAATTCAATATTAGTTGATGAAAACTCAATGATTTCACCTACTTTAGGCCTGACCCATCCTTCGGAATACTTTCTTAAAACCTCATCGGTAATCTCGACGGCATGATTTGTGAAAAGATTATTGAAGTTATCAAAGAAATGAGTGAAATCCTCTTCATTCCCTGATTTGGTGAAATGATAATTCCACTCGATAGAATCCGTTAGAGCTCCTCTTGAAAGATTGGATGAACCTACATATATCTCACTGTCGTTTTTACTGTGAAATATATAGGCTTTAGGGTGAAAGCTCTTGTCTGGAACATTGTAAAACCTTAAATCCAATTTATCGCCTAGTTGGCTTTTTAAAAGATAAAGTGCCTGTGGCTGAGTAATATTTAAATAATTACCAGTTAAAATCCGGATTTCAGCATCCGAATCTTTCAAATCATCAACTATTAGCTTGACACCGGATTTCATTAAAAAAGAAACAATGACATCAATGCTGTCGGCATCGGCAATGCTTCGCTTAAGATTGCTTAAAAAAATAGTGTTATCACCAGTAAAAGCATTAATCTCATCCATTTTCATTAACATCACTTGAAAATAATATATGTCTAAAATGATATAAATTTATTTGTGAATGAAAATACAGATTAATCAGTAAATAGAGGTGATGAAAATAAAGGCGTGGGAACTTATGTATGGAAGTGAAGAGTTAAATGACGGCAAGAAGCTGGCAGGAAACGTTGAGATTATCAAAAATGATGGGGTTGAAATTATCGCTGAAATCGAAACCTGCACAGTTAAAACATATATTCAATTCAATAGCCCAACCTATGCGTCATGCAGTTGCGCCAAACAGAGACCCTGCAAACATCAGACAGCATTAATATACTATCTTGAAAGTCATCCTGAATTATTTATGGATGAAATGGGACTGGAAGAAATTTTAAGCAATGTGAGTGAAGATAATCTTAAGGAATTTCTATTAAAAGAGCTGAAAACCAATGTGGAGCTGGAAAGTAAATTCCTGAAGGAATTTGAAACCTCAAGCATTGACCAAAAGTATTATGAAGATAAGCTGTCCAGGATATTGGAAAGAAGAAAAGATGAATATTTCGATGACCATGGCATATATGATTTAAATCCTATGGCATCTGATTTGTACGGCTTTTTAATGGGGGATATTGATACAATCATGAGTGCAGGGGAGTATGATTTTGCATGCGGTCTGCTGTGTAGAATTGGAAAGGTACTTAATGATGAAATTGTATCGACTTCGGATTCATGGTATGATCTCACAGATCTGTTCATGGAAAAAGTTGATATTCTATCAACATCCATTCATCTGGATGCTGATAAAATGAGTGAATTACATTCACATATAGGACATATTATTTCTATTCTATAAGTTAACTTGGCAGAAGCTGAACTCATAAATTTATTCACCCACCAGCAAATTTAAGTCCCCTGGAGAATCAGTAATTACTTGTACTTACTATCCTCCACCATAACCCACACCTCAAAGGGGACTGGAATTCATGACCCCGGAGGCGATTCATTAGCTCAATTTTTAAAAAATAATCCAAGACACTATTTTAAAAGCAATGCAAAATGAATGTACATAGATATTCACATTTTTTGCATGTGCAGTAACGGATGAATCCCCTGTGGTTGCAGTGAAGAAAAATTGAATATAAATCATCAGTATTATTACATTTAAGGAAAATCAATGTTGTAAACTGATTTAATGCAAAGTATTTAATATTACCAATTATATAACCGATAACAGGTGTTGATATGATTGAACTTAAAAAATTAAACAACCATCCGTATATTGAAATCCGCCCTGAAGACGTCAGCAATCAAGCATTGGATGAGATAATTTCCGATATGAAATCACCTTTAGGCAGGGTTTCAAAAAACAGGAATAATGAACTTATAGATGAGTTGAAATCAGCCACACTACTGATGCCACCAACTGACATTGGTGAAGACATGATTGAGAGTAGGGAAAATGGTATTTTTTTAACAGTGTTTTGTGATATTGATAAATACTATGATTATTACTATGATGAGGATTCCATACCAAATGTTTATGCATTTAGAGATATATGTAACCTGATTTTACTTGAACCTAAGGGTTTCCCATCATCATTTGGAGGAATCATAATAAATCCGGGTAATGAGGACTTTACGGTTTCAATCGCAATGATGGAAGATATATCCGGTAAAAGTACTGATGAAAAGCAGAACCATTCAACTGTTGAACTTAAAAAATTAAGAGGTAAATTGAATAGGGATAAAAACCTATCAAGGTTTATTTCAAAATCACGCAGGTTCAATTTCGGTAAATTCATCAAACAGGCATCAAAAACATACATGTTCACATATTTTGTGAGTATAGATGATTTAAGCCCACATGCAGATGACGGTGTGATAAATTTGGATGGTCTTAAGGGTAATATTTTCATTGTTGATGAGCATAATCTTAAATGCGCAATCATGTTTTCATCCGAAAAGCTGATGGAACCTACACTGTCATTTTACAAGAAGAGGGGAAGAAATATTTACTCTCAAATAATAGATTTAAAAACAATGACCGATTTTATTTTAAAATACAATCTGGATGCAGTAATCCTTGAATATGCTCACAATGACGTTATTATTGAAAAGGAATATTTTGAGGAATACATGGATAAGATTAAAAAACTAAACAAGAACAAATCTGATTACTCAAATTATGCATTTATAGTATAGGAGGGATTATTAATGGTGGATACAATAAAAATAGATGTGGATAATTTCGGATTAATAGACAGTGGTGAATTTGAAATAAGTCAAATTGGAATAATAAAAGGAATGGAAGGTCATGGAAGAGCAGATTTTAATAAACTGTTATTTGCATTTTTAATAACAGTATCTTCTGAAGGACTGTATGCTGCAAACAATATGGTTAAAAACGAATTTTTCAATACAATTGATAAATCATCAAATCCTTCTTTTAGATTCATGCAGGAGTATAATGATTTCATAAATAATGACTGGGAGGAATATAATATTTCCCCAAAATACTTGAACTTGAAATATGAAGAGTATAAGAAAATATTGAAAAAACACAATGTACAAATCGACCACTCACGAATAAAGGAAGTACTAGGACTATTTAATGAATACAAACGCTACCGTTCACCAATATTTCAGAGAATGCTTGATGTTGAATTTAAAAATTACTCTTTTGAGAAATATTCAGATTATGAGGTGAACATATACCTTGATGACTATCTGCATTTCATAAAAAATGAGAACGGCGAGACAAAATATGGAATGTCTTATGAAACACCAATACTTCCCGGAAATGTATTGTATTTAGGTCCTCGTCCTATAATGGACTTTGACAATAACCCCCCCCATATCACTATGAGGAACTCTACAGCAACATGACCCAGACACATGTCAAATGTCAAAAAGACACATCTGATATCTGTGAGGAAATTAAAGATTTGATTGACGGATCATTTAAGGCATTCATTGATTTTGAATTTTACACCCTAGATGGTGAAAACATTGATTTGGATTTAGTTTCACGTGAAATAAAACAGTTCGGAGTAATATTATATTTGCTTGAACATAAAGGAATTCCTGAAAAATCTGTGATGATACTTGACCGGATTGAGAAGGATATGAGTAGAACTTATCAAAAGAAACTGGCTGAAATCCTTGTTAAATTAACTCTCCGACTGGATTTGATACTGGTGATAAATACCGACAGTGATAATTTTATCAGTGAACTGGACAAGTTTAAAGGTGATGCTTTAATAAAAACATATGAGGCCGTTGAAAATGGAGGCAAATATATTTTCCATTAATTAGATTTGCAATCTGAGAGATTCCAATATCCTTTATGTTCTGGTGATATAGTGGCTAGTGTATTGTGAGTACAAATAGTTACGATTTTTAGTGTTATCTTTTTTTAATTTCATTTTTTTTTTTCTTTTTGTCTATGTAAAAATAACTGGAAACCATTCTTATTGAATCCTAAACTGATTCAACCATCATTCAATACATGATGATAATCGTCAAAACACTTAATAATCGATTTACACCTTGAATATGAAATTAGATAGTTTAATAGAATAAGAATATAAAGTTTAAATTCATAAAAAACCGTACTGATATAATTTACCCTTAGATACCGTGAAAAGAAATGATGGATCCTTCTTCATATCTTTGGTTATTTTAAATGAAGATGTTTTAGAAACATAATACTTTTTATTGGCCGATGTAATGACAACCTTGTGCTTGCCAATCTTAAGGGCATTTGTTGAAAATGCACAATACCCCCTAAGTTTGGTATGTTTAATCTTTGCAGAGGTGAGATAGATTGTCTTATACTTTCTACCTGTGAATATCTTTATTTTCAGTTTTATTTTATTAATAGGTTTTTTATTCTTTTTTACGAAAATCTCCAGTGTTCCCTTACTTTTTTTAACCTTTAGTGACAGTTTGGTTTTAACAACAACCTTTGTAATGAGTGTGGATCCTTCAGCAATATCATAATCACCCCACCAAGACGAAGTATAGTCCTCAAATGAATCCAATACGACATTATAGGTTCCAGGCCCTACAGGAACGCCTGCCCATGTAAATACTCCGATTCCATTTGAATCAGTCTTTACGGTTTTATACCATTCCCAGTTAAAATCATCAACATCCGGTTTGACACTGGATTTGAATATAAAAACGTCAAACTTAGTTTTCACTCCCTTACCTGTTTCCGGATCCGTTACTTTAATATATACTTTCTTATCCTTTGTGGTTTTACCAGTCTGTTTGTAAATATCCACTTTTACAGTATTTGCCTCATCAAAAGACAGTAATGCATCAATGAAATCATTTATAGCATCATCTTCTTCACTGCCCATCTCTTCAGTTTTATCATTTTCAAAAACATCCGGCGTTTCTTCACTGATTTTTTCATCCTGCTGCAGGTCACTGTCAACTGCAACCGTTTCATTAACATCCCCTGCACTTGCAGAGCCAATACCAATGAAAATACAGACAATAATCAGAATAACAAGCATATTTCTTTTGAATTTCATTAAAATCCCTTTTCATTATGTATAACCAGTTAAATTTTTATCCCAACATATATTATTTATCTTAAAATAATAAACCATAAGAACAGTATTTTACCACATCCTACTGGACAATGCCTTTATAAAAATAAAATAAAAGAATGAATTTAAAGATTAAATTCATTAAAAACCACGATATTGATATAATTTTCCCTTAGATACAATCAGAAGAATGGACTGAACCTTTTTCATATCCTTGGTGACTTTAAGGGAAGATGTTTTTGAAACTGAATATTTTTTATTGGCAGATGTGATAACAACTTTGTGCTTGCCGAGTTTAAGGGCATTTGTTGCAAATCCACAATACCCGTTGTATTTTGTGTTTTTAATCTTTCCAGTGACCAGATAGATTGTCTTATACTTCTTGCCAGTGAATATCTTTACTTTCAGTTTAATTTTATTAATCGGTTTTTTGTTCTTTTTTAGAAAAATCTCCACTGTACCTTTACTTTTTTTAACCTTTATTGATAGTTTAACAGGTTTTTTAGCTGTATTTACAGTACCTGTACCTGCCACAGATGAATTACCGTCATCTGACATTGTCAAGGTCTGCTTTTCACTTGCCTGTTTGACGTTGATGTTTTCATCTACCTCTAAAGTTTCTTCATTGACTTGTTCAAGCGCCTGCACATCGCTATTAGCTGCAACTGAGGTCTGATTAACATCACCTGCACTTACACATGCAATACAGAAGATAACCAAAACAGCAATCAGAACAACAAATATGTTTCTTTTAAAATTCATTTTTAATCACTTTTAAATCAGTTATTATATTAAGTAAAGCTTAATATCTGATTAAAGTTTTATAAAGATAGATATTTATATATAACTATTTGTTTTCATCATGGAAACTTAATATATATTGCGATTTTACATTTAATGTTTAAATACAATTAAATCCAAAAATTATTATAATACTCTCAACAGTCATTTACAGCAGAACCGAGATAATCACAAAATATCAAAGTTGAGATAAAATAAGTGGTGATTATTTATGAAAATGAGAAATATTTTTATTGTCTCTTTTGTGATAGTTCTGATTTTGATGATTGGATCTGCGAGCGCAAAAGACACATATGATTTAAATGAAACCGATACCGGCAAAGACACCCTGAAGATAACACAAATTGACAATATTGAAGAGTCCGGATCTTCCAGTGACGGTTTTAACGTGTCACTCAGTGACGAATACTTCAAAGACGATGTTAATGTTGCAATTGAAATGCCCAATGATGCCTCCAGCAACATGACAGTCAAACTTGACGGCACATTCATAGACAATATCTCTTCAGAGGATTTAGATGAACATACCTCCATATATTATGATACACCATCAGTTTACTATGACTTTTCAAAGTTCAGCGACGGAAAGCATAACATGACCTTCAGCTATGATGACGGCAGATATTCCTTTTTCAAACAGGCCACCATCAATTTAATGACATTCAAGGCACATATTCCCACTTCAGTAATGGTAAATGATGAAAGTGACGATATGGGTCCTGCCATACAGTTTTCTGGAGTTTCAGGACTTAATGGAGATATCACAGTCTATATTGACAACAAGAAGAAATCCACATTCAAATATGATGAGGATGATATAGAAGGATACTATCTGGGAAATCTCAAATTTGGAAACCACGTCATTAAGGTCACATTCACCAACGGCACCTACACATATTCAAGAACAGAAAACGTGAATGTGTACTATGACTTCATTGTATATTCCCATATTTATTACGGTGAAAAGCAATACCTTGAAATCGGATTGCCCGATGATATAGGCAAAGGAAAATTCACAGTAAAAATTGACAACAAAAAATATTCCCACACAAGACATGAGGACAATGGAGTTTATTTAAAAATATCCGACCTCAATCTGGCCATGGGCACCCACCAGATTTCCATCAGCTATTCAGGTGATAATGATTACTATCCTCTTGTTCACAAGCAGACAATTGAAGTTATTGGGAAAATAGAGGTTCCCGAAACACATCCCTACTGTCCATCTTCAGAAGAAATATCCTTAAAACTTCCGAAAGACGCCAATGGCAATTTAAGTGTTAAAATCGAAATTTATAAGGGTGAAGAATACGTGGAATACAAAACCGTTGAAATTTCACTTGAAAACGGCAGTGCAGTATATTCAGTGAATGATTTGCCTCTGGGCGAAGATTTTCATTTCACCTGCTCATACACTGGAAGCGACTATAAGGTAGAGGAGGAAACATGCACATTTGAGATTGTTGAAGTGAAAATTACCAAAGCCAAAGACATTGAAATGTCCTATAATGACGGAACCGTATTCAAGGTAAAGGTTACCCACCTCAACGGATGCCCTATTGATTACGCACACGTAACAATACTGATTGATGGAAAACCCGTTAACAAGATAATTACCGATAATGAAGGCTATGCAACATACAGGATTACCCAGACCCCTAAAAAATACAAGATTACAGCACAAATCGGCGGTGCAGAGGTAACCAAAAAACTTACCGTCAAACAGATACTGTCAGTTAAAAAGGTTAAAGTGAAAAAG
>CACYBU010000190.1 GCA_902772665.1 uncultured Methanobrevibacter sp.
AAAGCTTTTAAAACATTCAAAGAAAAATGTATGGGCGATTCATTAACTAGAAATTTTATGAAAAAATACCTGCCATTTCTATGCTAACTGGCTATATGTATCAAAAATTTTATATGCTGTTCAGTTTATATAGATAACTATACAAGATTTTAAAAAAGCCTTTTTAAAATAATGTATGCAAATATTGGAGTTTAATAGGAAGTTAGATTTTCTAACTTTATATTTTCGTTAATCTCTCTTTATTTTACATTTACACCTTAAATTTAATGTTCTGAGTGATATTTGTCAATTCAATATAATTTAAAATTCTTTTTTCATAACCATTATATTAGATGATAAACAAAAATTATATCATAAATATATATTTGGATATTAGGTGTAGTAAATGACTAATTATCATGATGAAATTTTAAATTTTGAAAAAATCGCAAAAGAACATACTCGATATATGAGAAACAGTATTAATTTAATTGCTTCTGAAAATGTGACAAGTGTGGAAGTCACTGAAGCTGTAGCAACTGATTTTGCTCACAGATACGCTGAAGGACAGGCATTTGAAAGATTCTATGAAGGATGTCAATACATTGATTTAATAGAAGATAAAACCAAAAAACTTTCCTGTGAAGTTTATGGCTGTGATTATGCTAATGTTCAGCCGGTATCAGGTGTAACAGCTAATCTTGCAGCATTTTTTGCATTCGCAAAACCGGGTGAAAAAGTAATGGCTCTTGAAGTACCTTCAGGGGGTCACATTTCACATGCAGATGTCAGTGCTGCAGGTATCCGTGGCCTGAAAACAGTTTTCCATCCGCTGGATAAAGATGTAATGAACATTGATATCGATGCCATGAACAAAAAAATCATCGAGGAAAAACCAAATATAGTATTGTTCGGTGGCAGTTTATTCTTATTCCCTCATCCGGTAAAAGAAGCACGTGAAGCAGCTGATGAAGTTGGAGCAACCGTCATGTATGATGGAGCACATGTTCTTGGTTTAATTGCCGGAGGACAATTCCAGCAGCCTTTAAAAGAAGGTGCTGATGTAATGATGGGAAGTACTCATAAGACATTCCCTGGTCCGCAGGGAGGAATCATTCTCTCAAGCAAAGAAAACGAGGAACTTATAGACAATGCAGTATTCCCCGGTGTTGTAAGTAACCACCATTTACACCACCTGTTAGGTTTGGGAATTGCAACTGCCGAAATGCTTGAATTCGGTGAAGCTTATGCAAAACAAATCATTAAAAATGCTCAGGCATTAGGTCAGGCAATGTATGAAAGAGGATTTAATGTCTTATGTGAAGACTTGGGTTTCACTCAGTCTCACCAGATTGCAGTTAATTTAACAGACATCAGATCAGCATCTGACATTGCAAAGGAACTCGCCGACAACAATGTTATCCTAAACAAAAACCTCCTTCCTGGTGATGACAGGGACAATTCTGACAACCCTTCAGGTATCAGAATAGGCACTCAGGAAATCACAAGAAGAGGTTTAAAAGAAAAAGAAATGGATGAAGTTGCAGAATTCATTAAACGCGTAGCGGTTGATAAAGAGGATATTGCAGATGAAGTTGCAGAATTCATGAACCAGTTCACTGTCCTTGACTATGCATTTTCAAAAAGAGAAGCTTATACTTATCATAGATTAGATTAATATGAGAATTGCCTTTGCATTTACTGGAGCTGGTCATTTACTTCGTGAATCAGTTAAAGTTGCTGTAGAATTATCTAAAAAGCATGAAGTCACTGTATTTCTCTCAGGAGCAGCTGAAGAAGTTCTTAAAATGTATGGACTTTATGAAAACGTTGTTCGCATAACTGGAGGTAAATACCGTGAACTTGCAACTGATTCCAGCCAAAAATTTTCATATCCAATTACCGGTCGTTTATCTTTAGGTAAATATGATCTACTAATAGTTTCACCGGCTACAGCAAATACTGTTTCAAAAATAGTTTACGGAATAGCTGATACACTCGTTACAAATGCGGTGGCGCAGGCCGGAAAGGGTGCTGTTAAAACTTATATGGTGCCTGTTGATATACATCCGGGACCTGTTGACACGGTACTTCCGTCCAAAATTGAGTTGTCAAAATGTCGGGACTGTGATGATTGTGTTGCGGCACTTGCCTGTGAGCAGGGTGCTATTATTCCCCATTCAGAAATAGATTTGACAAAATGTATTGGTTGTGGTCTGTGCAGAAACAGTTGTCCGTATGATGCAATTTCAGAGGGTAAAATCATAACAATCTATATGAGGGACATCGATATTGAAAATACCCGTAAGCTCGATGGCATTGATGATATTGAAATCTTTGAAAATCCTCACGATATTTTGAATAAAATTTCAGGATAAGTTAGATGAAATCTAATTTATCATTTATATTTAATTTCAACAATCCTTTTTTTGTTTCAACTATATATTTTGCCTGTTTTTTTGGCTTGTAGAACTTCCACGGCTTCAGACTTATCTTATCAAAAATCATCCCGTTTTCATCAATGTAGTATATGTCTATTTCAAACCGCATGAACATTGTATGGATGCCGGAATCCTTAAGGTCTGAAAATACCATGATTTCTCTGAAGTCCTTTTTTCCCATAAGACCTATCAGCCGTTTAAAAAATGTATCTGCATAGATTATTTCCATACTTGTTCTATTTGTTTTTGGAATATATAAGTTTTTAACAAGTTAAAAGCAATATTGATTTATATGCATGTTTTATTTGTTATTTCACCGTTTGTCAAATCTATTAGCGCTGTTTTAAAGTCTTTTTTTTCAAAGGCACCTGGGATTATTAACTGGTGATTGGCTGTGTGAATTATGTAATGTGGAACTGCGGTAATTCCATTGAAAACAGCTTCCTCTGTATCAACTTCCACTTCAACCCCATAGGTTTTACCTGAAAGAAACTCCCTAACGGTTTTATCATCAAGACCACATTTTTTTGATATGTCAATCAATACTTCATCGTTAGATATGTCGTTGCCTGTGAAATTGGCTTCATATATTTTAAAAATAAGATTTAAAAGAATTTCCGGACAGTTATCTTCGGTGAATTTGATTAATCTGTGGGCGTTTCGTGATGATTTGAATTCGAAATTATCTATCACTATTCCTTCACTGTCTGCAATGGTTTTAATTTCATCAATCTAGGATTTTGTGAAATTAACATCTAAAGAAAGCTCAAAAGCCATCATTTCCCATTTACATTCAAGATTTAGTTCATCAATTGCTTGTGATAGGCGATTAAGTCCAATGTATGAATAGGGACAGTTGAAATCGCTCCAAAATACTATTCTCATTTTTTCTTTTTCTGCTTATCCTTTTTTTTAGCCATTTTATATAATTTAATCGTATTGTCTATTGCCTTGTAAAGTGAATTATATTTTCTCATGAATCCCATGGGTTAATATATTGAATTTTTCTTATATGTATTTTCTCATAGAAGGCTAAATTGGGAGGAATTATAATTAAAATTTTGGGATTTCACCGGTTTTCCATAACCTTTATTTATTATCTAAAACAAAAATATATTTATTATAAATCATTTGATATATGTGCCGATAAGATATATAATTATCGTTATCGGGCATTAAATCAGTGTAATTTTAATATTTGCACATATTAATTATCAATTTTCGAGGAGTTAAAATGCCAATACAAGAGGCAGATAAATCATACGATCACGATAAGATAGAAAGGAAAGTACAGAAATTCTGGAAACAGGAAGATACTTTCAAAAAAGTAAATGAACTTAGAGAACAGGGTCCAAGATATTCATTTTTAGACGGCCCACCATACTGCAGTGGTAAAATACACTTGGGTACAGCCTGGAATAAAATCATAAAAGACACTTACCTGAGATATAAATCAATGAACGGATTCAGCTTAAGAAGACAGGTCGGATGGGATATGCATGGGCTTCCGATAGAAAATAAGGTAGAGCATTTGATGGATATTCAGTCCAAACAGGAAATTGAAGAAATAGGCATAGACAAATTCGTTGACAAATGCAGAGAATTTGCCCTTGAAAACAAGGTTGCAATGGAAGATGAATTCGACCAGTTAGGTGTTTGGATGGACTGGGACGACCCCTACATGACACTTGATCCTAAATACATGGAATCTTCATGGTGGATGCTTAAAAGAGCAAACGAACAGGATTTACTCATCAACGACCAGAGGGTAATCAGTTGGTGTCCTCACTGTGGAACAGCTCTTGCGGCTGCTGAAATTGAATATGAAGAAAAGGAAGATCCTTCTATCTATATTAAATTTCCGGTTAAAGGGGAGGATAACACTTATTTCCTGGTCTGGACAACAACTCCGTGGACTCTACCTGCCAACATGGCAATCTGTGTAAATCCGGAATTTGATTATGTTTATGTTTCAAAAGACGGTGAAACTTATATATTATCAGAAAACCTGATGGAGGATGTTTTGGGAAAACAGATTAAGATTCATAGAACAAAAATACCTGCCGAAAGCGAGGATGAAGAAGATAAAATCATAGAAGAAAAAGAGATAATGTATGATGTCATCAAAATAGTTAAGGGTGAGGATTTAATTGGAATGAGTTATGATTATATCCTGATGGATGAAGTTCCAAAACACGATGAATTCGATGAAATTGAAAATGTCCACAAAGTATTGCCAGGAGACCATGTCGAACTTGGCGAAGGTACCGGTCTGGTTCATACAGCACCAGGTCACGGTCCTGATGACTTTGAAGTGGGTAAAGCAAATAACATTCCGATATTCTGTCCGGTTGGCGAAGACGGATGCTTCACAGAAGATGCTGGTAAATATTCCGGTAAATTCACAAAAGAAGAAAACCCACAATTCATCGCTGATCTAGAAGATAAAGGTCTGATGTATAAATCAGAAACAATTGAGCACAGATACGGTGTATGCTGGAGATGCAAAACTCCTATTATTTACCGTGCAACCAAACAGTGGTTTTTAAAGGTAACAGATATCAAACAAAAAATGCTTGATGAAATAGATAAAGTCCAGTGGGTACCTAAATGGGCCGGTGAAGGAAGATTTTATGACTGGGTTGACAATGCACGTGACTGGACAATATCCAGACAAAGATACTGGGGTATTCCAATACCAATATGGGAATGTCCTGACTGCGGTGAGCTAAAGGTCATAGGTTCTCTGGCCGAACTGAAAGAGGAATCATTAAATGAAATCAGTGTCAGCGATTCAGAGCTTATTCACAGACCTTATGTTGATGAAGTAGAAGTTAAATGTGACAAGTGTGGTCAGATTATCAAAAGAATCCCTGATGTACTGGATGTATGGATCGATTCTGGTGTTGCCGGATGGGCTTCACTATACTATCCGCAGGAGTCCGACAAATTCCAGGACTGGTTCCCTTATGACTTTATTACAGAAGGCCACGACCAGACAAGAGGATGGTTCTACTCACAATTGGGTACCGGAGTAATAGCAATGGGTCAGAGCCCATATAAAAAAGTATTAATGCACGGTTTTGTTTTGGATGAGCACGGAAACAAAATGTCCAAATCACTGGGCAATGTAGTTGCTCCTGAAGAGGTAATTGAAAAATATGGAGCCGATGTTTTAAGATTCTACCTGTTATGGGCTTCCAAACCATGGGATGATTTGAAATTCGTATGGGAAGAACTTTTAAACATCAACAAAATGTTCAACATCTTATGGAACGTTTATGTATTCTCAACTACTTACATGTCTCTTGACAACTTCAATCCAATCGGATTAACCCAAGACGAAATGATTTTACGCTCAGAAGACAAATGGATAATTTCCAAAGCAAACTCACTGGTCAGGGAAGTTGCCGAGGATCTTGATGATTTATTCTTCCACAAAGCTACAAGGAAAATCAACAATTTCATCCTAGAGGATTTAAGCAGATGGTATGTCAGACTCATCCGCGGAAGAACCTGGGTTGAAAGCGATGATCCTGATAAACTGGGCGCCTATTACAGTTTATACACAGCTCTTGTTAAACTTATTCAAGTATTGTGTCCTATAGCTCCTCACGTATGTGAAGAAATCTATGAAAACCTTGTTAAGGGAGTAAATCCTGAAGCTCCTGAAAGTATTCATATGCTTGACTGGGAATATGACGTGGATGCAATAGATATTGAGCTTGAAGCCAAAATGGATGTTGCACGCGAAGTCATCGAAGCGTCCATAAGGGCAAGGGACATGGCACAATACAAACTCCGATGGCCAGTAGCTGATATTACCGTTGTATCACAGGATGAAAATGTTTTAAAAGCTATTGAAGAGTTAACAGATATTATCAAAGACCAGTCCAATACAAAAGAAGTGTTATGCGCCAGTGAATTTGAAAAATTGTCATTTATAGCAAAACCTAACCTCAAGATTTTAGGTCCGAAACTCAAAGGAGACATGGGGAAAGTTGTAAAAGGTCTGAAAGAAACAGATGGAAACAAAATAAAAGTAGAACTTGATAAAAATGGATGTGTGGTCATTGAAGGAATTGAACTGTCATCAGAAGAGGTGTTGTTTGATTCAGAACTTCCGGACGATTTCGTATCATCTGAATTTGAAGGCGGAAATGTATTTGTAAATACCAACATCACACTGGAAATCAGACAGGAAGCTATGGCACGTGAACTCATAAGAAGAATACAGGATATGAGAAAAACCCTTGATTTGGACGTTGAAGCAAACATTTACGTTACTGTTGTAACATCAGATGAATTCAAGGATTTAATCATACCTCAATCAGAAATCATAGCTCATGAAGTAAGGGCTAAAAGCCTGATTATAACAGACACTGAAGAATGCAGTAAAGATTCTAAAGATTATACTAAAGAGTGGGATATTGAAGGAGAAAAAGTTATTATCTCAATAAAAAATTAAGTGGTGTTAACATGACTTTAGCTGACTCTGAAATTGAATATATTGAAGGAATCCTTGGAAGAGAAATGAACGAACTGGAAGAAGGAATGCTTGACGTAATGTTTTCTGAACACTGCTCATATAAAAGCAGCAGACAGTTTTTAAGAGCTTTCCCGACTGAAGGGGAAAATATTATCCTCGGTCCGGGGGATGATGCTGGACTTGTAAGCGTAACCGACAGGTATGCACTGGCGGTTGGTATGGAATCACACAACCATCCATCAGCAATTGAGCCTTACGGAGGAGCAGGAACAGGTATCGGGGGAATTTTAAGAGATATAATCTCAATGGGAGCAATGCCGATAGCCCTTCTGGACTCACTAAGGTTCGGACCTTTGGAGGAAGATCAAAAATCAAGATACTTATTTGAACACGTTGTTAAGGGAATTTCAGATTACGGTAACCGTGTAGGAGTTCCAACAGTTGCCGGTGAAATAGAATTTGATGAATCTTTCACAACAAACCCTCTTGTAAACGTAATGTGCGTGGGACTTGTTGAAAAGGACAAAATAGTCAGAGCACAAGCACCTAACATTGGAGATGTATTCCTTTTGATGGGTGGAACAACAGGTCGTGACGGAATTCACGGTGTTACATTCGCATCAGAAGAGCTCACCTCTGATTCTGAAACCGAAGACAGGCCGGCAGTACAGGTTGCTGATCCTTTCACCAAAAAAAGAGTGCTTGAAGCATCACTTGAGATATTGGAAAAAATCAATGTCAGCGGTGTCAAGGATCTTGGTGGAGGAGGTCTTACCTGTTGTATTTCAGAGCTGGTTGACGCATCTGAAAATGGGGCATTGGTGGATTTACGTGCAATTCCTTTAAGGGAAACTGGAATGACTCCTTATGAAATAATGCTTTCAGAGTCACAGGAAAGAATGGTATTTGTCATAAACCCTAACGATGTTGAATTGGCACAGAAAATCTGTGATAAACATGAAATCGTCTCATCCGTCATAGGTGAGGTTATTGAAGGAAATAACATGATTATATCTGATGATGGTGAGGAAATCGCCAATTTGCCGACAATATTGCTTGCAGACCCTCCATCAATCAACAGACCAATCAGGGAAATACCTGAGGACACAGAAAAAATAGAACTAAAAGAACCGGGGATTCATGAATCATTGCCTAAATTACTCTCTTCTCCAAACATCGCATCCAAACAGTGGGTTTACAAACAGTATGACCATGAAGTTCAGGTAAGAACAGTTGTAAAACCAGGAGATGATGCAGCAGTTTTAAGAATTGATGAAAACACAGCTATTGCACTTACAACAGATTCCAATACAATACACACCAAATTATCCCCATTTGATGGAGCTGGGGGATGTGTTGCTGAGGCAATCCGTAATGTAATTTCAATGGGAGCAACTCCATATGCAGTTGTAGACTGTCTTAACTTCGGAAACCCTGAAACCCCAGAAATACTCTGGCAGTTCAAAACAGCTATTGAAGGAATGAGTCTTGTCGCTGAAAAATTCAACGCTCCGGTTATCAGCGGTAACGTAAGTTTTTACAATGAAACCGAAGGAATTAAAATTAATCCTACTCCTGCAGTCGGAGTTATCGGCGTTGAAGATATTGAAAACATAAGAACCATGGACTTCAAGAATGAGGGGGATAAAATCATCCTCATCGGCAGGACATTTGATGAACTGACAGGTTCAGAATATCACAGGACAATCCATAGGATAGAAAAGGGAACTGCCCCAAGAATTAGAATCGATGAAGAAGTTGCAAACGGCCAGTGTGTCCTTGATTTAATTTCTAATGATAATGATAAAAATATCACTGCCGTTCACGATGTGTCCGCAGGAGGCCTTGCAGTTGCACTGTCAGAAATGGTTATTAAATCAGGACTCGGCTGTAATGTATCTCTAAAGGATGATAATCTTGATAAAATTCAACTTTTATACTCAGAAAGTCATGCAAGATACCTGCTTACCGTTAAGGCAGATGCACTTGATGATATTTTAGCAAAAATCAAAGTTCCAGCTGAAGTCATCGGTGAGGTTAAAGGCACTTCATTAAATGTCAATGGCCATGAATTCAGTTTTGATGAATTGAATGACGCTTATCATGGAGTTATAGAAAAATACATGGCTTAAATTAACATGTCTTCGAAGGAGTTTTTTTTTCATGTTTTTATCAAAACTCGATTCATTAAAAAATGCTCAAAAGTTAATCTCAGACAATCAGAAAATCACACAAACAGAAGAGATTTCCATTCACGAAGCTCACAGAAGAGTATTGGCCGAGGATATAATAGCCTTTCATGATTCACCACCCTTTGATAAATCAGCTATGGATGGATTTGCTCTGATTGCAGAGGATACATTTGGAGCGGGACAGTCAGCACCAAAAGAATTTAAAATTATCGATTCAATCGGTGCAGGGGATTTTTCATCTAAATCAGTTGGCCATAATGAGGCAGTAGTAATTGCCACAGGTGCTCCTATTCCCGACGGAGCAAATGCAGTTTTAATGAAGGAATACACCACAATCGACGGAGATGACCTGACAATTTATTCTCAGGTAACTCCTGGTGAAAACATTTCTCCAAAATCTGAAGACATAAAGAAAGGCCAGAAGATTTTAAATAGGAATACTTTCATCAGATATCAGGAACTGGGTCTGATTGCATCAGCGGGTTATGATACAGTAAAGGTATTCAAAAAACCCGAAGTAAAACTTATAATCACGGGAAATGAACTGGTCGAGCCGACTAAAGCCGAAATCGACAGAGCAAAAATAATCAATTCCAATCAATTCGCCATTAAGGCAATGATAGAGGACTGTGGTGCTGTATGTGATGTTGTATCGGTGGGAGATTCATTCGACGATGTTAAAAATGCCATTTTAAATGCCTGTCAGGATTATGATGTTATAATGACTACAGGTGGAACCGCTGTTAGTAAAGGTGATGTTGTTCTTGACGTAGTTGATGATTTGGGTGAAATATTATTCCACGGAGTAGCTATCAGACCTGGAAAACCGGCAGGTGCTGGAATTATCAATGATAAAATGATTTTTACTTTTTCAGGTCAGCCCGTTGCGGCAATGTCTCAATTTGACATGTTTGCCCGAAAATATCTTTTCGAAATGCAGGCAAGACCATTTGATTTTCAGATTGTTAAAAGAACATCCCAGCTTAAAATCCCATCACAGCTGGGCAGAGTTGATTTCATACGTGCAGTTTCAGATGATGAACATGCAAAACATGTGCTCAACCGAGGTTCCGGCATTATTCGGACAATGGTAGATGCGAACAGCTATATAATCATAGACGAAAATGATGAAGGATATCAGAAGAATGATTTAGTTAATGTTGTCTTCTTTAATTCACTACTTTGGTAGAATAAGAGGTATTTTAATGAATGGAATTTATTATTATTTGATAGCTTTTGTTTTTATCTGGGGAGTTGTTGGAATATTTCATAACAGGCTATCCAGTCATGGTGTGGAACTTAAATTTCCAACAATAATGTGGAAAACACAAAGGCTAAAGGGATTCATATCCAGAATTTCCAACATATCGCCAAGATTCTGGCGATGGTTCATGAATGTGGGAATTATTGTGGCATTTGGAGCTATGATATTCATTACATGGACGATTCTCTCAACATTGCCTTCTGTTTTTGAAACACCAACGGTTTCCATAGTAATTCCGGGTGTGGACATTCCGGGCTCTCAGATTTACGTTCCATTCGTTTATGGACTGATAGCCCTTGCAACCGTTCTGATAGTGCATGAGTTTTCCCACGGTATTCAGGCTGTCGGTGAAAAAATACCCATCAAATCAATAGGGTTGCTGCTATTTATAATACTTCCAGGGGCTTTTGTCGAGCCTGATGAGGATAAACTGAAGGAAGCTAAAAAAATTTCAAGGTTAAGAGTTTATGCCGCCGGATCAATAGCCAACGTATCACTGGCAATTATTGCATTATTGATTTTATCCCTGGCTTCCGGCGCAATACCGTATTTTTTCCAGGAAAACGGTATTGAAATCGGCAGAATAGTCTCTGATTCTCCTTCAGAAGGAATATTGAAGGAGGGCATGGTTCTTGAAGCCATTGACAATCACACTATCGGCGATTCAAATGAATATGTCAATGTTGTAAGCTCATTTTCACCCGGAGATAACATATCGGTTCAAACAGATCAGGGCACATATCATGTAACTCTGGCCCAACATCCGAATAATGAGTCAAGGGGATTTTTCGGAATCCAGGCAAACAAACACTTTGAAATGGTCAACAATAGTCTAGGTTCAATACCATGGATTCTATTTGAACTAATTGATCTGTTTCAGTGGATAGTAACGTTAAACCTTGGTATAGGTCTTTTTAACCTGCTTCCAATCAAGCCTCTGGACGGAGGTTACATGCTTGAAATACTTCTCAGCTATAAATTGTCTGAACGATATTACAGACCTATTGTGAACGCCCTGTCTGCTGTATTGGCAATGGTAATTATATTCAGCCTGATTGTAGGTTTTATTTAAAAAAGAAAAAATTGAAAGAATATTTTATATTCTTTCGAAATTTAGAAGTATCTTTCTAAGATTCCTTCTAGGATTTTATAGTGACGACCTTCGTCTTTGGAACTTTCACGGAAAAAGTCAGCTGCAGTTTCAATGCCTGCTTCTTCAGCTTTGTCAGCTGCTTCTCTTTTTTCAGCGTTTGCCATTTTTTCTCCACCCATCATCCATTCGATGTTTTCTTTGAGGGTAGGTTTGATGATTCCGTTCATTTCACAGAATCTT
>CACYBU010000191.1 GCA_902772665.1 uncultured Methanobrevibacter sp.
GCATGATTACACCATTGAAAACTTATCTCTGACACAACATCTACAAGAAAAAAATCATGCATTTTCATGACAATTCTAGACAGTGACGGCAAATCATCTTCTGTTAATGGAGATAATGACCAATCAATTGGAAAATGTCTGTATCTTGCATATTCACTATCTGCAACTTTCGCAGATGTAAGAATTAGAAAACCTCCAGTTTTATATTCTCTAAATTCATGCAAAGACTAGGTAAAATTATCCAAATGTTTATGTGCGCTATCCTTTAATGAATTCTTTAATAATATGATAATTAACTTTAATATTCGCTTTATATAAAGTTTTGCTTTAAAATCAAAGCAATTTTACAATGTTAAAACAATTTTTTAATGTCAGATAACTTTTTATTTATTTCACAAATTAAGTGAAATTAATTCAATATTTGCTTATCAAAGAAATATTACCTGACTAAAACAATTTTAATGGCAGTTTACTGTTAAAATTATATTAGTACTTGAAAAATTTTATATACTTTAATCAATATATATAGATAGTGTAGTGCAAATACTATATTTTATACATGTTTTTAAATTATTATTTTACCGCATATTTATATAAGTTAGATAGGGTAGGGTATGAATATTACTTTTCACATGCTCTCTCACTTCATTTAAATATACACACTAATATAATTTAAACATATCAAAAAAAAATAAGGAGGAAAAATTTTGGACCAACAACAAATGGGATTAGATTGGGAAGAAGATTTTCAAAGATTAACCCCATCTGAATTCTTTAGAAAAAATAAACAGATGTTAGGATTCACCGGTAAAATCAGATCACTGACTATAGTATTCCACGAATTGATTACAAACAGTTTTGATGCATGTGAAGAAGCTGGAATCCTACCGGACATTGACATTGAATTAAAACGTGTTGACAAGGAACATTATATCTTAAGACATAAGGATAACGGACCCGGAATTCCTGAAGATTATGTGATGCAGGTATACTGTATGATGTTTGCAGGATCCAAATTCAGAAACATCCAGTCCAGAGGACAACAAGGTTTGGGATGTAGTGGTTGTGTACTCCTATCACAGATGACCACCGGTAAACCTGCCCGTGTAATCTCATGCTACAAGGAAGGAGATGAAATTAAAGGAGTTAAAATGAAATTCCAGATGGATGTGAAAAACAACCGCGGAATTTTAATGGAAAGGGAAGATTATCCTGGCGAAAGTACCGGAGTATGTATTGAACTACAGTTTAAAGAGGTTTCATACTCTCTTGCAGAACAGGGTGCTTTTGAATACATCAGAAGAACAATGATTGGAAACCCTCATGCAAAAATCACTTTCAAAGATCCGTCAGGACACAAATACATATTCAAAAGAGCCGCAGACGTTGTTCCAGTACAGCCAAAAGAAGTCCTGCCTCACCCTAAAGGTGTAAGTGCCGACGATTTAATGACAATGGCTCAGAATACTGACAGCCGAAGATATAAAAGCATGCTGACTTCATCAATGTCAAGAATGTCTGCTAAAAGAGTTAATGAAATAGCTGAACTGACCAGAATCGACATGAACAAACGCCCAAGAGACATGACATTCCAGGAAGCGGAAACAATCGTTCAATGCTTTAAGAAAATGAAATTCATGGCTCCTCCTACAGACGGACTCATACCAATCGGATCTGAGCAAATCGAAAAAGGTATGAAACAAATTCTTAAGCCTGAATTTGTAACAACAATAACAAGAAAACCAGTCACATATGCCGGAGGTGTCTCATTTATTATTGAAGCCGGCCTTGCATACGGAGGAAATGCCGGAAGAGTTGTTAATGAACAGAGAAAATCTGAAATCATGAGATTTGCAAATAGAGTTCCATTAACCTTTGATGCAGGAAGCTGTGCAATTACCGAAGCTCTGAAAAGTATTGATTGGAAACGTTACGGTTTAAAAGACATGGACAATACTTCATTGACTTTATTTGTAAATATTATTTCAACTCAGGTGCCATATCTATCAACAGGTAAACAGAGCGTATCACCTGAACCTGAAATCGTTCATGAAATCAGACAGGCAACCATGAAATTAGCCCGTAAATTACAAAAACACATTAAAGCTAAAAGAGCTGCTAAAGAAAAAGAAAAACGTTCCAAAGTGTTTGAAGAATACGTTCCAGTTATTATTGAAGAAGCCGCCAAACTCGGGGAAACAGGAGTTCCAGAATATCAGGAAATTTTGGCAAAAGTAACAAAAAGAGCGCTTGCAGAGCTGCTTGGTGAAAAAGTTGAAGAGGAAGAGGAAGAAGAAGAACTTGATGCAATCATCATGGAAGAAGTTGACGAATTCGGACATGCCGTTGAAGATGGTCAATCCGCACTAGATACCTTCCAGGATGAGGATGTTGATGATGAGTTTGATGATTAGGTGATTTAAATGGCTGAAACAGAACAAAGAGGAATATCACACAAAGAAAAAAGAAAAGAATATACCTACAATAAATTAAAAGGATTGGGTCAGGAAATCATTGAAGAAATTGAAAAAAATAAAGTTCCAAGCATTAAGGTTCCTTCACGTGGTACCGGAAACATTATTTACGATGATGCTAAACGATATTATGTATTAGGGGACAGATACGGTAGAAGGTCTCTCGGTAATGTAAAACAGATTAGAAAATTAGGTCAGATGGTTTATGTTGCCAATTTCTGTAAAGATCTTGTTGCCCGTGAGAAAACAGCAACAATCAGGGAAATGTATTATGTTTCAGAAGGTTGGGGAATCAGTTTTAAAACACAGCAGGAATCCAACATTGTCGGAGAAGATTTGGAAGTAACTCTAGGTACTACACGTGAAGATTTAGGATTAATGCCTGAAGAAGACGGAGCATCAGTTTACGGAGACATTACTCTCAGGGACGAAGTAGAAATTAATGCTGCCAAAGTTGGAAAATCCGGTTATACAATCTCACCAACCATTGATCAAGTAGACTTTTTAGACTACAATGTGGACAAAGTATTGGCTGTGGAAACAATGGGGATGTTTCACAGATTAGTACAGGAAAATGCTCACAAAAGATTTAACTGTTTAATAGTCGGACTTAAAGGACAAGCCGCTCGTGCTA
>CACYBU010000192.1 GCA_902772665.1 uncultured Methanobrevibacter sp.
TAATATTCTATCTGCTTCTGATACAGATTTAAATAAATATTTTCTATCTACCCAAAATAAAGAAAATCCAAACATAACAATGTCTACTGATTCATCATCATAAGGGAGTGAATCTGAGGTTCCTTTAAATAATATTTTTTCTCCATTAAAAAATGTATCATTGCCTTCAGTCACTGCTTTTGAAGAAGGTTCAATCCCTGAAACTTCGCAATCTATGTGATTTTTGAAGAAATTTAAGTTACGGCCGTTACTTGCACCAATTTCTACAATTTTATTTTTTTCAAGATTATTATTTAAAATGAATTGAGTATAGAATACCACATCCAATCCTACATCATTAATTAATGCTTTTTTATTTCTTAAATAATAAGCATCTCCTTCACTTTCTAAAAATATCTTCCGACTATCCATGTTCATAATATATTTCTTTGAGTTTATAAAATTGTTGTACTTAACTACAATTAATTGCTTGGGATTAAAACTCAATCCATTCAATCCAATAAAATATCTTGTTGCTTTTCAAGTAAATTCCCTAAGAGAGTAGACATTAAAGAGATATTAAATATGTAATATAAATGATATGCATTGGATTGAATAATAATTTCCTAGACATATGTGTTCATATAACTTTTGTGTAGTGAATTAAGATGAAATGCATATTCATAAAAGCATAATTGGATTTATTGTTTTGATTTAAATTTTACACATTTGATGCATTCTTTAAATTCTTTTAATGTTAAATTTAGGAATATTTGTTCTTTTTAAATTTAAATTAATTTTTACCTAGAATTTCTTTTATTACATATTTATCATCACTGTCAAAGACTTTGAGCAAGTAAACAGTTGCAAAGTAGATTACTATTCCAACGGGTAGTGCTATCCACATGTTTAAGTTTAATATGTATAATGCAATTCCTAATATTGATGATCCTATTATTATTTTGATTAAATCAGCCAATAATTTTCTATTAACTCTATATCCAAGTTTATATATAACATATAATTGTATAATCATTATTAATAAGTCACTCAATACAGTTGCAGTTGCGGCGCCATTATATGAAAAATAGGGTATCATTATGAAGTTTAAAACTACATTAAATATTGCAGCTATTGCATATATTTTTGTGATTGTCACTTCTTTATATGAAGCATTTAATAACATATTGCATACTCCATTTACTAGCAATAATGTTATTGTCCAAATTAAAATTGATAATGGTTCAGCAGCTGCATCATATTTATGTCCATAAATTAATTGTATAATGTCTGTTGAGTAAAGCATTGTTGCAATAGCAATTGGAATAATAATTAACATTAAATATTTAATTGATTTTTCAAATGTTATAATAAGTTGCTTTTTATCATTTTTAAACATTTTACTCATTACAGGATAAACAACTGCTGCATAGACTGAGTAGAATAATGTTAAAATGGAAATAAGTTTATAAGTAGCATTATATATTCCAGTAGCATAATTTCCAACTAATTGATTGAGCATCACAACGTCAATAGAATAATAAATAGAGTATAATATTGAAGTCGCTGCAAATGGAAGCGAAATAATAATTATTTTTTTACAGAAATTTTTATCAAATTCAAATTTTGGTTTTGTGATGTTTTTGTTAAATGCAGTATATACATAAATCAATGCTATTAAATTTGATATCAGATATGATATGGTTATTCCATAGATGCCTAAATCTGTATATATTGAAATTAAAATGAAAGCAAATAATATTAAATTTAAAAGCGTATTTCCAATTCCCTGATATTTTCCTTCCTCAAATGCTTGGAAAGATCCATTAAGTAAATTTATAAACGATTTTATAATTCCCTCTATCATAAATAATAATGTTATTATAATGGTAAGTTCATCGGATTTTAACAATATTAGAATGATTAATGTTAAAAACATTGTTCCTATTGAAAATAATGATTTTAGGGGAATTACATTGCCTAAATATTTAGGAGCAGAGTCGTAATCAGTAGCAATATGACGAACAATGTGAGTACTAATTCCAAAATCAACTGTTATTGCTAAAATTCCAGTTAATGAAATAGCAAAACCTAAAATACCATAATTACTAACTCCAAGATATCTTGCTAGCAATATTGTCCAAATAAACCCACAAATACTTGCAATTATTTGTGAGAAGAATAACCAACTAATA
>CACYBU010000193.1 GCA_902772665.1 uncultured Methanobrevibacter sp.
TAATGCTACTGCGTTTTCCTGTTTTTTTGCTTTGGAAATTATTTCATCCAATATGTAATTACGCATCACTGTCACCTTCATCTTTGATTTCTTTAATGTGTTTGAATTGGAATAGGTAATTGGTTCCTGTTTCAGTGTAGTCTTGTTGGAAGTTTTCAACCACTACTCTACTATTCACTACAGTCTCTAATCCGAATACGTCACAGAATCCACCTATTTGTTCAAGGTCGAATATGTCTCCTTTGCAGTTTAGTTCAACTACTGCATTTTGACTGTAGGTTAATTCGAAATCTTCAGTTTCACCTACTGTTTGCAGGTAATTTATCATTGCATCTCTGATGTGTGCTCTTAATTCGATTTCTTCTTTTCTTTTATGTAGATGGTCTTTTATTATGTCTTGCCATACCTCTGCTTTTGCGGTTTCAGTCATTCTTTCACTTCCTTTGAGTTTTTATATATATCATCAACTGGAACATCATCAAATTGTTCTAACCATTTTTTTTCTTCCTGGTCCAGTATTTTAATGTCACGTTTGTAGCATTCTTCAATATATGCGATGGATTCATCACGTTCTTTTTTGAGTAATGCTTTTCTGTTTTTGATTGCTTGGATCATTTGATTTGCGGAATTCATAAAATTATCACCTAAAATAATATTGAGCTGTGTTGTCTGTGATTTCTGTTTCCATGTCATAATCACCTAATCCAAAATCGTATTTGAATTGATTTAAATCAGGTTTTAATAGTTTTGGTGAAACTATTAAACTTATACTTAATGGAAAGTGTATTTGACATAAGTATATGTGGTATTTTTTATCTTCCAGATATTTTCGTAATGTATTCTCAACATCACTTTTCCTGTCTAATAGTTCACGTGTGTTGGATGTTTTTTTATCAAGCAAATTTTTAATATTATTATATGAACGGTCTTTTGTTTGTAATCCATTCGGACTGAATTTTAAAACTTTGTTTTTTGATTTATTTCTTTTTGCCATATAGCATAACCACCTAAAAATAAAGGATTAAAATAGTGGAAAGGTTGGTAAGGGATTTGAACCCTTGATATGAGGCTTACAAGACCCCCGCCTTAAAACCAGACTAGACTAACCAACCATTATAAAAAAAAGGAGTACATTAAAGGTAAGGCCTCATTACTTTTTTAACCGGCATTGGAATTTTTTTTTGAGAATATTTTTTTTCGTTTTAAAAAGATTTTCTTTGTGTAATTTTTTTAGGACAATATATGATACTCAGTTAAAATCAAGCCAAGATTTGATTCGAGCGACATCAATACTATAAATTTCTCAAAAAAATCCTCTTTTTATTTTGGAAAGTAAATCATCGGCCCTTTCTTAATTATTCTTTATACTCCCTTCTTTTTCACTCCATTTAATCATTAAACCATTTTACCATCCATCATCATAAACAATACTTCTTTTATTCATGTAATTACTAATATCATGATGACTTGGAGTATTATTCTCATCAATTACCTGCTCAACATCAAGTATATTTGGAATTCCATTATTGAACCCTTCTCTCCATCCATAATACTTAATTTTATAAGTTCCATTCGGTTTTAATTGGTCAAGTATATCTCTTGTTGCAAACTTCTGGAACAGGAAGTTTTCTTTATTTCCAAATAATTCACCATCAGATGTTTTCAGCATAAGATCATCTGCACTTTTAACATCACCCCAGTAACGGCCGAATGTTGGCTGCCAATCATCAACCGTAATTACTTTCTCCTGGACTGATGCTACTTCATACTGTTCAAACCATAATATTGTTGAACCAACACATGCAAATGCTATTGTTAACATTATAACGATAAATGCTATTCCTTCATGTTCTTTTAATGCGAGTACTGCAGCTATTGCTGCTCCAATTATTAACGGTAGGATTATATATCCTATCCATATTAACATTCCTTCAAACCATGTTGGAGGTACAAATGCAGTCATTATTCTTCCTCCTCTTCTGTTAGTAATTCTTCAGCATTACTTACTTCAACTATTTCATCAAGCATTCTGATTGTATTATAGTATGCTCTGTGTAAGAGTATTGGGTCTATATCACAGTATCTTGATGTTATTTGTCCTGCTCTACCTTTTCCAGCCATTACTATATCGACAATGTGTTCGAGGATATCTATGAGATTTATGTCGATTTGTGCATTATCATTTACATGATGTCTTTCTTCTGTTATGTGGCGTTGATACCATTCGCCTTGTTTGAAGCTATCATCTGTGTGTCCTGATAATACTGATGGTGCATAAACATCATCAAAACAATCGATTTTTGTGTAATCATGGTTTAAACCTCTTTTATGGATTTGTTCTGAGAAATAATCCATTCCTCTGCGTACATCGTTGATATGATTAATGGTTGCATCATATAATTTGTCTTTTGTTATATCTTTGTCAGCAGTTCTGCTGTCAGCATATTTTGTGTTTTTGATAATTATCTTAGACATGAATAATAGTTATGGTAATGGTATTGTCTTATTGTAACATATAAAAAAAAGAATAATTGGTGAAAATTAATCCTCAATAAAATCATCACCAATATTTTTATCATAACCTAATTGTTTTAGTATTTCCTTGAAATTATAGTAATATTCTTTTGCTAATGTTTCTGTTCCTGCTCTTATTACTTCGTGATGTGTTGTTCCTTTTCCAAGTTTTTCATATTCCCAGTTTACCGTCAGGAACATTTCATATACCATACTGCAATAATA
>CACYBU010000194.1 GCA_902772665.1 uncultured Methanobrevibacter sp.
GAAATCAAATCTTTCACTTTCGATTCAGCTAAATGTATTGGATGTAACACTTGTGTCGAAGCATGTCCTGGTGATTTCATCGCTGCTAACAGTGCAAGTTTAACTGTTGCAATTCCTAGTGTCTGTGCTGCATGCGGTTTATGTGTAAAAGTTTGTCCTGTTGACGCATTGGATATTGATGTGGAATGGGGTGAAGGTGCACCTGTAGATGCAGAAGGTATTGGAAGAGATGCAGAAAAATGTGATTTCCTCGGTGCATGTGCTAACAAATGTCCTACTCAAGCTATTCGTGTAGTTACCAAAACTGGTATGTCCTGCCCTGCTTTAGTAGAGACCGATGCAGAACCATCCTTCACAAGTTGTATTAGATGTGGAGCCTGTGCTTCAATGTGTTCCAACGACGCATTAAAAGTAGATCAATATGAAGTGACTATTGATGGAGAACCTGTCTTAAGAGACAGAATCTTATTCAACCCATCTAAATGTGACCAGTGTGGTGACTGTATCGAAGCATGTCCTTATGACATGATTCACAAAACAGATGATCCTAAATTACCAATTGCAGGATTCTGTACATTATGTGGTCAATGTATTGAGGCATGTACTGTTGATGCATTGTGTTATAAATAGGTGTGTTAACACACCTTTATTTTTTTCTTTTTTAAAAAAATCAGTTTAATTTATTCATAACTATTTTTCCGTTGACTATTGTCATTATTGCCAATCCCTTATATTCCCATCCGTCAAACGGAGAGTACTCTGCTTTAGTTTTAAATGTTTCAATATTGAATTTGCCTTCATGTTTTAAATCGATTACTGTAAAATCAGCATCATATCCAATCTCTATTTTTCCCTTTGTGTTTAAACCGTAAACTTTTGCGGCATTCTCACTGAATATCTTAGGTATCAGTTTCAAATCTAGATTTCCCCTGTTAACTTCAGTTAAAATCAGAGGCACTACAGTTTCAAGGTTAGGTATTCCTGGTGATGAAGTCCATGCATCTTGGGTTTTGTCTTTTAGAGTGTGGGGAGCATGGTCGGTTCCGATTATTGAATTTTCATCCAAATCAGTAATTTTCACACTTTCACTTTCCGGCCGGAGTGGAGGATTGGTTTTAATTAGTGTGCCATATATATTATATGCTGAATTGTCAAGCAGCAAATGATGAGGTGTAAATTCCCAGCTTATAGGCATACTTTTACTTACACTTTTTGCCATACTCAATGATTTAATGGAACTTAAATGGCAGATATGCAACCGCAAATCATTTGCCCCTGCAAGTTCAATGGCCTGTCTGACAGATTCGTCTTCGGACCGTGAAGGCCGGGCATAGGTGTAGTCAATTGCCGGATTTTCATATTTTTCCTTTAATTTGGTTGTTTCTTCTTCAATAATAGATTTTTTTTCACAGTGTGTTGCAACAAGACCGTTATAATCTGTAGTGTCCTTTAAAATGGACAGATCATGGAATATCTTTTCCAAACTTTCATCGGTTTCCAGATCCATGAATACCTTAAATGAAACAGGATTTAGGCTACACATTTTTTTCATTTCCTCAAGGTCATTGTGACCGGCCTGAAGTCTGAAATTAACCACGGATTTTTTATTGGCAATCTCCATCTTCTGCTTAAGTGCCTTATATGTGTTTGTCTTCGGAAGCGTGTTGGGCATGTCGATTACTGTTGTAAATCCACCCTCTGCAGCGGCAAGACTGCCGGTTTTGAAGTCCTCCTTCTGGGTCAGACCAGGATCTCTAAAGTGAATGTGGGGGTCGATAAAACCTGAAAGAACAAAATTGTTTTTCATGTCAATCATTTCATCTGCTTTAATCGGTGTTTTTGAAATACTTGTTATTTTACCGTTTTCAACTTTTATAAAAAATTCTCCATTTTTATCGACTAGCCTGCAGTTTTTCAAAACTAATTCCATAATCATCACCTTTGCTTAAATATTGGTTTTTCATATTTTTAAAACATAACTTTTTTTTAATTTAAAGTCCAAACTTTTTATCATGTCTCAAATTTCAGATATTCTTAAAAGAGATATGGAATTATTTTATAATGATTTAAGTTGTGAGTGTGAGATTTCGGATGCCTCTTCGGATACCTTGTTGGTGTCTGATTTCACTGAGTATAATCCGTTACATAACGGTCATTTTCATTGCATGAAAACTGCAAAAGGTATGTTTCCGGACTCGTTATTTGTAGCTGTTGTGCCGGGGTTATTTGAGAGAAGCGGAAGAGGCATACCCTACATATTGCCAAGGGAGATTCGTGCGGAAATTGCAATTTCTGTTGGTGCAGACATAGTTGTTGAAGGTCCTCCCATGGGAATAATGGGCTCCGGCCAGTACTCGCTATGTCTGTGCAGGATGTTTCAGGCACTGAACACGGATTATATTCCGAGGGGATACAAGCCCGTTGAAGGTATGGGGGAGATTTTAAAAAGAATCAATCAGGGTCATCATGTTGCATCAAAACCCTACAGGATTGTTGATAAGACCTCAAATGAAATTCTTTTAAAAGGCAAGCTCGAGGAGGATAATTATGTGATAACCTCTTTTTCCAATTCCCTAAGTAAAATAGGATTCGACTACACAAACAGATTCATTTTTGTCAAGCGTATTGAAGGAGTAAGCGGAACGTTGATTCGTGAAAGCATTTTAAATGATGATTTTGATGGTGTTACAGACATGATGCCTCAAAAGACAATCGAGGTATTGAAAAGAGAAATAGATAATAATTCAATAATTTACGGCATCAGAGATATGGATTCAATCCTTGAATCTGCAAATTACATGTCATTTGATGAATTGTCCAAATTAAATCTCTTCACTGATAAACTCGCTCAAAGTGTAATTGATTCAAGACCATATTCGGATTTGGAAAAACTTGAAGAGGTGATTTCATACGGATTTTCATCACATTTCCGTCAGAGGGTTTTAAGCATTCTTGAAAATCCCATAAGTAAAAAAAATATCTCGGAGTATATAGAAAAATATCCTACCAATATCAGGATATTGGCATATAAAAATAAAAATTGTTTGGAAAAATTTAAAGAAAAAGTTAATAATGAAAATATTTCATTATTTGGGAGTTAAAATATTATTAATTACATTTTGCGGATTGCTAAGCCCATATATGGCATCCATAAATGTTGGATAGAATGTAGTTAACATGAAAATGTAAATAATGTAGTATATCACAACTAAAATAACGATAATCAAAAGAATTGTTAATACTATATCAACTGTACCCATAGGTTCTTTTTCATCCTTGTAATTAATATTATGGATGTTGGATTCGGAGGATCTTTCTTCTATTTTTCTGTCTTTAATTTTTCTCCCACCGTTTTTTTCAGCTAAAATTTCCGCCCTGAGTCTGGATTCCATTTCTTCTGGAGTTTCATTTCTTGGGGCTTTCCTGCTTTCTTTTAAGACTTGTTGTTGTGGGGGGTCCTGTTGAGGTGTTGCAGGTTCTTTTCTAGGAATATAAGGTCTTCTGGTCAAAGAACCGTATTGTTCCTCGTCTTTAGCTAACTGTTCATCTAAAGGAATTTCATCCTCATCGAAATACAGGTCATCCAAGTATCTTTCATATTTGTCTTCCAGTTCATGTCTTGCGCTTGTTGGCTCAGTGTTATAAGAGTGATCTGCATAGATATAATCATCTGTTTGTGTAATTTGTGGTTTCGGTGCCCTTGGGGCAACTTCATCTACTGGAGGCTGAACACGGGATTCATGTAAATGGGATGATTCGGGATAAGAAGGAGCACTGTTTCTAATATTATATGGAGAGTCTTCATGAATCTGTCGGATTTCATGAGGTGGTTCATGAGCAGGTGTTATTTCTTCAGCTTGTGGTGTCTGATAAATTGTTTCATCTACAGGTTGTTTATTCAATCTGGCAGGTTCTGTTTTTACAGGTTCTGATGCCTGTTGGTTGGTACGGCTGTCAAGTTCAATGCCTACGATTGATTCTAAACATTCTTTACAGTAAATTTTTCCGGCGATTTCCAAACCGCATTCTTTACATATTGATTTTCCACATATTGCACATGTGTCTGTGCCTTCTCTTTCAGGATGATAATGACATTCCATAAATTACACTCTCATTTTAATAATTATTTAATATTACTTTAATATATGTTTTTTTATTTATATAAAACTTTTCATTGTTTAGTTTTGCTGACAATTTTTTCAACAACAATTTCGGATGCAATCAAATCATCTGCTGTTGCAAGAAAACTTCCTAACTTTTCGCTTTTTATGTTGTATTTTATCAATTCTGTGTTTAATTCGGATGTCAAGTAATTTTTATTGTCAACATCAAGGCTGTCAAACACTACTTTGGCATTTTCTTTACTGTTGTATCTGAAAGTAATTTCACCACTGATTTTCATAATATTTTATATGGTATTTAATTATTTAAAATATTTAGTGTAGGTGAAAATTTTGAAATTAGGGTAACATTTATTAATAACTTTATCAATATATTTATATATTCTATTATATTACGATATAATTATATTTTTTTAACTAGTTGAAAATTCACTATTTTTAACTGTTTTTAATTAAAAATAACTTATGTTTATTTCGGAGGAATAATAATGGTTCGTGCTTATACAAGAAGAGATTATATTAGAAAAACCCCAAATTCAAGAATCGTGCAATACGATATGGGA
>CACYBU010000195.1 GCA_902772665.1 uncultured Methanobrevibacter sp.
GCTGCCGATGAAATGAAATGGGTGCCTGAACACATGAAATCCCGTATGATAAACTGGGCGGATTCCATGGAATGGGACTGGTGTATTTCAAGACAAAGAATATTTGCAACCCCTATTCCTGTATGGTACTGTAAAGACTGTGGGGCAGTAATTTTACCTGAAAAAGAGGATTTGCCAATAGACCCTACTGTTGACAAACCTAAACATGCATGTGAATGTGGATGCGAAGAATTCATTCCTGAAGAGGATGTGCTTGATACCTGGATGGATTCATCAATTTCACCGTTGTCCATTGCAGGATGGCCTGATGAAGATTACATAAATCACTTTCCGTCTAATATACGTCCGCAGGGACATGACATCATTCGTACATGGGCATTTTACACTACCCTGAGATGCATTGCACTGACTGGTCAAAAACCATTCGATGATATTGTAATCAACGGCATGGTATTTGGTGAGGACGGAAACAAAATGAGTAAATCAAGACCGGAGTTTGTAGTTGGTCCCGAAGAGGTAATTGAAAAATACGGAGCCGACTCCTTAAGAACATGGGCGGCCAACAGTGTACCAGGGTCTGATGTGGTATTTGACTGGAAGGATATTAAGCACGGATACAGATTCCTTAGAAAATTCTGGAATGCATTCAGATTCATTAGCATGCAGATATTCGATGAGGAAGTAACTTATGAGGAAGTTAAGGATAATCTAGATCCACTTGATTTATGGATTTTATCAAAACTCAACAATTTAAATGTTAAAGTTGATAGTGCATTTGCAGATTATAATTTTGCTGATACAATAACATCAATTGAAAGATTTTTCTGGCATGATTTCTGTGACGAATACATTGAGGCTGTAAAATACAGATTATACTCTGATGTTTCAGACGAATCACGTAGAGCTGCAAAATTCACTTTAAAAACAGTTGTTGAAACTTCCCTCAAACTACTTGCTCCGATAGCACCATTTTTCACTGAAGAGGTTTATCAGTACTTCGCAGATGAGTCAATCCACACTACACTATGGCCTGAAGTTTATGAAGAATTAATTAGTGAAGAAATGGAAACCAAAGGAGAAACTGCCATCGAGCTGATTGATGAAGTAAGAAGATTCAAATCTTCATCCAAAATACCGTTGAATGCGGAGTTAACAGAAGTAAATGTATACACTTCAGATGATTCACTGGTGGAAATATTCAATGAATTCGATGATGATTTAAAGGGAACCCTCAAAATCAAACAGCTTGCAATAAGTTCTGGAAAACCTGAAGTTCACGAAAAAATCATTGAAGTGGAACCTGACATGTCTCAAATCGGACCGACATTTAAAGGAGATGCCGGTAAAATCATAGGATATCTGAAATCAACAGACATTGATGTGATAGGTGACGATTTAAATCAAAACAGTCAATTAACTATTGGAGATATTGTAGTTCCACAGGACATGCTGAATATCAAAAAGGAGATTGTCGGAGCGTCAGGTAAAAAAGTCGATATCCTTCAGTCTGAAAACATTGACATGATTGTTGAAGTAATTAGATAATTGCTTCTTAATTCTTTTTTTTTAAAAAAATAAGTTTAAAAGCTAAATCAATAGTTTTTAGGTAATTGTATTAATATTTATGGCGTTTAATTTATATTCTTCTTTGGATTTGTCATGGCATTCCTCCAGATAATGAAACTTTCATACCTTCCTTTATATTTGTCCTGGTTTTCCTTGAACTGGAATCTGTTGAAGAAATAAGATTGCTTATCATAGGATTTGATAAATCATGAGTTTCCATAAATATTCTATTAATGACTCCGTCATTGTGTCGTAAATGAAGATGTTTTTGAACATAAATAATCGGGATTTAACTTATTTGCCAGATTATTATTTTATCGTAATTTTTCTGTTTTTAGAAGTAATCAAGAAGTTTTATCATGATATGCTCATATTCCCTCCTTTGGAGTGGTCTTCTTGAGACAGTATTTGGGTAATTAAATTAGCAGATTGTAATAAGTCAGTTTCATCATCTGGGGGTTTAATGTATAACTGGTAGAGTACTTGTCTGTAAAATTCTTTTATCTCAGATGTTAAATGCTTCTGGATTTTATATATAAAATAATTTGTATAAATTTTTAGATTTTCCATATTTTTGTTCATGATATTTCTTTTTAGCTTGAGCAAAAACATTTTTAATGTTTTCACTCATTATCATTCACCACCCGTTTGGTTACACGTGTTTAAATTTTTATTAAAATTATTTAAGTGTTTGTTTGATTTTCCAATTTTCATTTTCAAATCAATATTGTAATGGCTTTAAAATTTAATGTATTAACATAAAAATTGATTTTAGCTTATTAAATGTATATATACTAGTTATAACATACTTAAAAAGTAGAGATGAGGTTTGTTTTTAAGATTTTATTTGAATTGAAATATGTTATTGTCATTCGTGAAATTTCTGTAATTTTACTCTAAATCATCATCTCTATTATAAATCATTTTCTAATTTTCTAACCACTCTGGCCGGAACACCAATGGCAAGGGAATTATCTGGAATGTCTTTTGTCACGACGGCACCGGCACCAATAACAACATTGTCTCCAATCGTAACTCCCCCAATAATAGTGACATTGCCTCCTAGCCAGACATCATTGCCTATATGAATCGCACTGGCCTGCGCCAAATGATTTCTTCGACCTTTCGGTGATAAGGGGTGGCCAACAGTTGTAATCAGACAATGTGGTCCAATCATAACATTGTCACCAATATACACTTCCTTAACGTCCAAAATGGTTACGTTAAAGTTAGCGGTGAAATTGTCTCCGATGAATATGTTTTTGCCGTTGTCACAGCTGAATCGCTTAGCAATCCACACACCCTCTCCAACCGAACCCAACATCTCACACAGAAAGTCATATTGTTTTTGCCCGTCTTTGGGATCAATTGAATTGTAAATTTCACAGTTTTTAATGGCATTCAGTTTGATTGTATCAACTTCTTCATCATCATAGCAGTATTCAAGACCACTTTTCATTTTATCAATTTCTTTCATGGTTAATTGTATAGTTTATTCAGATTAAAAATATTTTGATTGTAGGAAATTTCATGAAATTACAACACTGTTCATATTGAAGTCTTTTTACTGGCATTCTCTAAAAATATTAATTTATATACTATTTTTTACAAACTTACTATATGTTAATTAGGTGTTTTACATGAGTAAGAATATTGAAAGTGGAATGTCAGCATTAGCTGTTTTTATTATAGCGGCTGCAATTTTAAGTGCGGCTCAAAGTGTAGTCACAACAGGGCTTGCAGGGATAATGTCAGATTTTCATGTATCATCAACAACTGCTCAATGGGTTTATTCATCCTTTTTGCTTATGTTGGGTGTTATGATACCCTTATCTGCATTTTTCATACGCAGATTTAAAATTAAAATGATTTATATATCTTCGCTCGCTCTGTTCGTATTTGGATCATTACTTTCATTCATATCTCCAAATATTGAAATTTTAATCCTGTCACGTGTAATTCAGGGAATTGCCTGTGGAACTTTGCTCCCGATAACGCAAATTGTATTGTTCAAAGTAATTCCCGAGGAAAAATGGCAGGTGTATATGGGTTTGTTTGGACTGATTGTTGGAATAGTTCCGGCATTGGCACCGACCATTGGAGGACTGTTGGTTGATTCAATGGGATGGAGATATGTATTTTTAATATTTGCAGTGGTAATTGCAGTCCTGACTGTGATTTCATCTGTTGTAATTAAACTAGAATTTGAAACAGGTCATTATCCTCTCGACCTATATTCGCTGGTGCTCTGTGTACTTGCATGTATAGGACTGATGTTCGGATTTTCTAACATTGCAGAAAATGGATTTAATCTGATGTGGGTAATTTTACCTATTATCATAGGTACAGTAACACTGGTGATTTTTGTCAGAAGGCAATTCAGGATTGAAACACCATTGGTTGATTTAAGAGCTCTTAAAAACAAATATTTTTTCTTCGGAACACTGTTTTCAGCAATTCTTTACTTCACAATGTGCGGTTTATATGTAATTTTGCCTTTATTTGTACAGAATGTCAACAATTATTCTGCAACAATTTCGGGGTTCATTTTGCTTCCGGCAACTATTGTAATGATTGTATTTAACTTCGTCGGACCTGTACTGGCAAACAAATTCGGAGTCAGGAAAATACTGGTCATATCCTGTATTTTCACAATTGCGGGTTATCTGCTGATGGCAACTTATAATGCAAGTACATCTGTGATGTACATGGTTGTAACACAGATTATACGGGCTATCGGTGCAGGTATGGGCCTTATGCCTTCAGTAACTTGGACAATAGCCGTCGTGTCAGGTGATGTTGAAGATGCAACAGCTATCAACAATACTGTAAGACAAATCATCGGAGCAATCGGTGCTGCTCTTGCATCAGTTTTAATGGCAGTCTTTGCAGGGGGAGTTATCGGATCCAATCCTATGTCAGTATATGCATTTGACCAGACTTCAGTAGTAATGGCAATTTTAGCCGTTGTCATGCTTGTGATTGTAATAATCTATATAAAAGATGAAATTCACGATTTAATTTGAATTTCTTAAATTTTTTTCTAAATTCTTTTATTATTCATATTTTTATTTTAATTGAATGTTTTATTATTTTATCAGATTAAAATTGGCAATATTCAAACAAAAGCAATTGATTAGATATCATGGTATTTCCAAAAATTTAATTAACCATCCGGTTTAAATTTTATAATAATGAGAAACGATAAATTCAATATCTTTCTGGTATGATATAAATGATTCTTAAGGTAAAAAATATTTCAAAAATCGGAGGGGTTGTTAAGGCACCTCCCTCTAAAAGTTATTCTCACAGGGCAGTTATACTTGCTTCATTAGCTAGTGGAACTTCCAAACTATATGATATGTTATATTCGGAAGATACGCTGGCTTCAATAAGGGTATGTGAAATTTTGGGTGCAGAAATTAACAGAACCGATGAGTATCTTGAAGTTGTTGGCACCTGTGGCAAGCTTCATAACTCTTCAGCAGAACCAATTAATCTGGCGAATTCAGGAACTACTCTGAGGCTAATGACATCTGTAGCTGCTTTAAGCGACAATAAAGTTATTTTAACCGGAGATGATTCTTTAAAAACACGTCCGATGGGTTTGCTTATGGATGCCTTGCTGCCATTGGGTGTTGAAACGGAATCCCTAAACGGTAATGACATGGCGCCGATTTCAATTAAACCGGGGTATGTCGGCGGTAAAACCAATATTATGGGTAATGTCAGCTCACAGTTTATTTCATCAATTTTAATATCTGCTCCATTGTCTGAAAATGGAGTTACATTGTATGTTTTTCCTGAATTCAAATCAAAGCCTTACGTTGATATGACTCTTGACATTATGAGGAAATTCGGCGTTAAAGCGTCAAATGGATATTATTTAAAACATGATGTCTGTGATAAGGAAGTTCAGGACTGCAGGATTGATGAATTTATTGTTGATAGACAGAATTATATTTCCTGTGACTATACCGTTGAAGGCGATTATTCTTCAGCATCATATTTGCTTGGTCTGATTGCAGTCAATGGGGGAAAAGCTAAAATTAAGAATTTATTTAAGGATTCTAAACAGGGTGATAAATACATTTTGGATATTCTTGAAAAAATGGGAGCCACAATCGTTCGTGGCGAAGATTATGTTGAAATCGAATCCGACGGAAATCTGAAAGCCATTGATGTTGACCTTTCAAATGCTCCTGATTTGCTTATTACTGTTGCTGTACTAGCTGCAATGGCTGAGGGAACAACCAATATTACAGGTGTTGCTCATGCAAGGGTTAAGGAAACCGATAGAATTGATACAACTTGTCGTGAACTTGAGAAATTAGGATGTAAATTGGTTGAAAGACAGGATGGCATGAGCATAATTGGGGGAGTAATGTCTGGAATTGTTGATTCCCATGCAGACCATCGCCTCGTAATGGCATTCAGCTTAATAGGCCTTAAATATGACATTAAAATTACAAATGGAGAGGTCTTTGATGTTTCTTTTCCTGATTTTATTGAAAGTATGAGTGAACTTGGATTTGAATTGGAGTTGGAAAATGAATAAAGAGGAACGTGTAATCAAATTAATAGAAGAGTTGGAAGGTGTTTTTGAGATAAGAACATTCCTTGATCATGACCCGTACAAGGTTTTAATCAGAACAATACTTTCTCAAAGAACACGGGATGAAAATACTGACCAGGCAACCAACAATCTTTTCGACAGATATCCTGACATTTATGCCGTGGCTGATGCTCCAATTGATGATGTAAAGGAGCTCATCAGACCTGCAGGTTTTTATAATGTTAAGGCGGCCAGAATTCAGGAAGTTTCTCAAATTTTAATTGACGAATATGGGGCTGAAGTTCCCGATACCGTTGAAGAGATGATTAAACTTCCGGGTGTTGGCAGAAAAACTGCAAATTGCGTTATGGTTTTTGCTTTTGAGCTTCCGGCAATCCCGGTTGACACTCATGTTCATAGAATTTCAAACCGTTTGGGACTGGTTGACACAAAAGACCCTGAAGAAACTGAGGTGGAATTGTGTAAAATAGCTCCTAAGGATTTGTGGATTAAACTGAATGATTTGATGGTTCAGTTTGGTCAGAATATATGCAAGCCGATGTCTCTGCAGTGTGAAATATGTCCGTGTACTGATATATGTGATTATTTTAAGGAAAATATTTAATGTTTTTTCTTTTTTTTAATTAAAATCAATCATTAAAACCGTATTGGTTAATATAAAGTAAGTTATCGATTTCTTTTAATTTTCTTATTTTTTTAGTCACACCAAAAAATTTATAAGGTATGACAATAGTATATAACAATAGTTATAATAATAACATTTGTTATAACTTTGAAAATAACTGTTAATATACTATAAAAATTAAATAAATATATGGGGAATAAAATATGACAAATATACCAGAATTAAAAAGAGGAGTCCTAGATAGCATTACAGATGCTATTGGAAACACTCCCATTGTAAGATTAAATAATTTAACAAAAGATTTAAAAGCAGAAGTTGATGTTAAAATAGAATCATTCAACCCGACAGGTAGTGTCAAAGATCGTGTTGCAGTTGCAATGATTGAAGATGCAGAAGAAAAAGGCTTATTAAATGCAGATTCAGTAATTATCGAACCGACCAGTGGAAATACAGGCATCGGTCTTGCATTTGCAGCGGCTGCAAAAGGCTACAGGTTAATATTGACTATGCCCGAAACAATGTCAGTTGAGAGAAGAAAATTCCTGAGCGTTCTAGGAGCCGAATTGGTACTGACTCCTGGTGCAGATGGAATGGGGGGAGCAATTGCAAAAGCAAAGGAATTGGAGGAAACTACTGACAATGCTATCATTTTAGGTCAGTTTGACAATCCCGCAAACGTACAAATCCATGCTGAAACTACTGCCCGAGAAATCTTAAGGGACACAGAAGGAAAAGTCGACATTGTCATTGCAGGAGTAGGTACTGGTGGAACCATCACAGGAATTGGAAAAGTTCTAAAAGAAGAGGTTCCTGATGTAAAAATTGTTGCAGTTGAACCAAAAGACTCACAAACCTTAGGTAAAGGAGAAAAAGGACCTCATAAAATTCAAGGTATAGGTGCGGGCTTTGTTCCGTCAATTTATGATGACAGTGTAATAGACGAAATTATTCCTGTTGAAAATGAGGATGCAGGTAATACTCTGATTGCACTTGCAAAAAAGGAAGGTATTTTTTCAGGTATATCCTCAGGAGCAGCTACATGGGCAGCGTTATATTTGGCTAAAAAAGAGGAAAATAAAGGAAAAAGAATAATTGCTATTTTACCAGATAATGGTGAAAGATATCTCTCTGTTGACTGGTTATTTGAATAGGGTAATTATTTATACTATATGTTATATAATTAAAATATAACATATGGCGAGGTTTATTTGATGTTCAACAATTTGAGGGCTGAAATTAAAGCGATTAAAGAAAAGGATCCGGCTGCAAGGTCAACATTAGAGATTTTTTTATGTTATCCTGGTTTTTATGCTTTATTAATGCATAGACTCAGTCATTGGTTGTGGATTCATTCTTTTAAACTTTTGGCACGCATGATTTCTAATCTGGCCAGATTCATTACAGGTATAGAAATTCATCCCGGAGCGACATTCGGTAAACGAGTATTTATTGACCATGGAATGGGGGTTGTTGTTGGTGAAACAGCATTAGTTGGTGATGACGTGTTGATTTATCAGGGAGTAATTCTTGGTGGAACCACTACCAACAAAGGTAAAAGGCACCCGACAGTTGAAAAAGGAGTAATTATTGGAGCCGGCGCTAAAGTAATGGGAAATATTACAATAGGCGAATACTCCAAAATAGGTACTGGAGCCGTGGTTCTAAAAGATGTTCCTCCCGAATCAACATGTGTGGGTGTACCAGGTAGGATTGTTAGAAGTAAAAATAAAAGCCATATTGTTGATTTAGAACATAATAAGTTACCTGACCCTGTTGCAGAAGCTATTCGTTCATTGGAAAAACAGATTGCAGATGCTGAGAAACTTATTCAAATTTTACTTGATAAAAATGGAATATGTGTAACAGAGGATATGGTCGATGAGGAAGTTGATTGTGGAGACTTATTAAAAAAGGATAGTGATTTAAAATGAAACCACCTTGTGAAATCGTTGTATGGTATGTAATACCTGCAATTCGATCTGAATTGGCAAAAGAGCTTATGAACTTAGGAATGAAACAGAGGGATGTTTCTGAAATTATGGATATTACTCAGCCTGCAGTATCTCAGTATATCACTGATAAACGTGGCAGTGGAATAAAACTTGATGATAACACAAAAGAGATGATTCATGAATTTGCTCGTCAGTTGTCAGATGGTGAAGCTACTAAAGCAGATTTGATACCAAGAACATGTATTATCTGTAAAAATGTCAAAACGGTTGACGTGTTATCCCAGCTTAATATTGATACATCTGAACTGGGTGAAGACTGTCAATCCTGTTTGGGTTCTGAAGTTGAAATTGATGATGAATAGTAAAGTATTTAAACTATTAATTACCAATATTCTATTATACTTTTTTAGTTAGTGGCAAGTTTACCGAGTGGCTAGGTGTGTGGCTGCAGACCATAATACGGGGGTTCAAGTCCCTCAC
>CACYBU010000196.1 GCA_902772665.1 uncultured Methanobrevibacter sp.
CAATTGAAGAGATATCTGATATGTTGGATATGTCTCCTTTTGAAATACATCGTATTATCGATAAAGATTAGAATCTTTTCAGATTAACTGTACTGTTTTTTTAAGTTGCCCGGTTTCTTTAATAATGTATTTTATTAGATAGACTGCACAGATAATGGCTATAATGCTTGATGGTATAAGCCATGGCAACTGTGAAATAATTGCATCCAGACCCAGAAGTTCAAGTATTGTTGCAACAACATTGTTAATAAAGTGAACGCTCATTGGAACTAGAATATTATCTGTTTTTAAGTATAGAATACACATGCAAATTCCAAATACAAATGCACTTGTGATGCCTCCAAAATCATGTCCAATCGCAAATATGAATGAAGATATAATCATTGCAGGCACAATTCCGGTTCTAATTTTCAATCGATTGAATAAAACTCCTCTAAAAATTAACTCTTCCATTATAGGGGCAAAAATTATCGCACCGATTGCATCAAGGATAATCACGCTGGAATCAATATCTACGGTATCGACATCCCACATTGAAATCCATGTCGGATCCCCCAGTCCCATTATGATGTCTAGATATGATATTAAAAAGGTAAACAAAAATGCAAACAGTAAATTTATTATAAAGACGTAAATAATTTCTTTTTTCGTATTCTCTTCAAATATATTCTCAATATTCTGGTCAAGACCTCTTGTACCTCGCAATGCCCATGCAAATAATAGTGCACCAAACAGTAGGAAAACTATGAAAAATAACTCATCGGATTCATAAATTCCGGGGAAAATTACAGTGAATATTCCGGTTAATATGGCAGTTATGATTATTCCGGCAATCAGTTCTCTTATCTTTATTGTTCTTAAGCGAACATTAAAATTGGTAACACTTTTATCCATGTTTCACCTGTTATAGTATTGTTTTAAACCAGTTAACGGTATCAGATAACTGTTTTTCAAAATTGCCTGAATCGATTTTCAGATTGATTTTTTCCATATTGCTGACATCGGCAAGGGAGTGTTTAATGTCTCCGGGTCTTTCAGGATGGTATTTCGGTTCTAAATCACTTCCCAATGTATCTTTAATTATTTCATATAATTTATTAACAGTTAGTTTCTCACCGGATGCAACATTAACGGCACCGTTAAAGCTGGATGTGCATGCGGAGATATTTGCTTTTACAACATCTCCTACATAAACGAAGTCCCGGGTCTGCTCTCCGTCACCGTAGATTTCAGCCTGTTTGCCTTCAAGAAGCGCACTGATAAAATTTGGAATTACTGCTGCATATTGTGAATTCTTATCCTGTTTTGGTCCGAATACATTAAAATATCTTAATGCAGTGTAATTTAAACCGTAACTTTCAAAAAAAGATTTTAAATAAACTTCACAGCTTGCCTTTGATGCAGCGTAAGGAGATGTTGGCATTAAAGGTTCTGTTTCCTTTAAGGGCATATTTCTATTTTCTCCGTAAACTGCAGAAGAAGATGAAAATACTATTTTTCGAACATCATTATCAACGGCGGATTTTAAGAGTTTCAAGGTAGCATCAACGTTTATTTCATTACATTTGATAGGATTTTCAACACTTAATGGAACACTTGCCATTGCTGCAAGATGGAAAATGTAGTCAATACCTGATGTTACATCATCCAAATTAGTATTACAAATGTCTGCTTCGATGAAATTTAAATTATCGTGATTCAGATATTTTAAATTTTTAATGTTTCCTGTGGAGAGATTATCAACAATGGTAACTTCATTATCGTTAATTAATGTATCGGTAATATGCGAGCCGATAAATCCTGCTCCACCAGTGATTAAAATATTTTTATTTTTCATTAATCCACCATTAATTAATTTTAGTTATAATTAAGCAATTATATATTATTTTTAAGTAACAATATTTATATATTTTTATATGTAAAATTATTATTTAAGAAGAGGAGTCATAATAACATGTTTGATTTGGTGTTTGATACCATATATTTTGCTTCGTATAGTAATTTCTTCGGGTTAAGTAATATAAGTTTATCATCAATGGACTGCCTGTTAGTTTATATTGTAACTATTATTTGTTCTATTGGTGTGGCTTTACTTTTAAGATTGCATTTACTTCCTAGCAAACCATATAGGTATTCTTTTGATGTAAGTGCATTATATCCAACTCCCATAATAGCTATTGGTATTGTTTCAATATTTCTGGTTTTAAATTATACTTTCATGTATAATGGCTTGGTTTTAGCTATTGTAATAGGTATTTTATCTGCATTATTTGTGAAATATTTATTTGATTTTATATTTCCAAAACCTCTAGGGGAAAATACGGGAGGAGATATAAAATGAATGAGGTAATTGGTATAATAATTGCCGCAGTTCTCTGTTGGTTGAATTTTGTAATTGTAGATTCGTATTTTGGACTTCCCGAACAGCCTGGTGTTAAAGGAGCTAGAATAATAGGTAAAGATGTTGAAAAAAGAGGTGGTGATATTGCCGGTGGATTTTTCCAGGGAAACATCTTATGTTCTCCTGATGCATCTGCAGGTACATTAATGGCTTCTATCGGATATATGCTTTTAGGAGTTCCTGGGGGGATAATTGTGGCATTGCTGGTATTTATAGGAAACCGGTTATGTGCCGATCCGGGTTATGCAGGAACCACAGGATGTTTAACCGCTACTGCAATAATATTTTTAACATCTTTCATTGGTTTAACTCCTGAAATGTTTATTGTTGGAATGGTCATTGCTATTTTCACTATCATGGGTATCAGCCAGGTTAAAAGTTCCATAATTTTAGGAAAAATTGCCGAAAAATTCAATAGGCATGCTAGAGAGTGATTATATGTATGTTGAAATTATAGGTATCATAGTCATATTCATGGCATTAAGAGCTTTAATTACAAAAAACCGTGCTGAAAGATTATTGTATTTAAATGTCATAGGTTTTGGTGTTTCTGCTATTATTGCATTGGTAATTAATACTCCATTTGCCCTTATTGTTGCTGCAGCATTCTTTATCTGTTCAACAATCAGTGCCAATGCTATTGCTTATACATTAAATAGACTGAATGATGAAATATTGGTGGAGTGAGTAAAATATGGAATTTCTCGTATCAATAATTGCAATAGCTTTAATGGTTATCGGAGCGTTTGGAGTAAAAAAAAAAAAAAAACCGTTAGATAAGGTTATAATGTTTGATATAATGGATGCAGGATTTGTTTTAACTGTTGTGTTATTCAAATATTTGGATGTTGCATTATTTGCAGCATTGGCAGGGCCATTGTCAACTTTGGTTTTTATCCTGTCTATGGTGAAAATTAAAGAAATCAGGGCTGATAAAATTACATGCGGTGAGGCCAATGATTAGTATTTCATTATTTTTCTATTTAGGAATCTTTTTAGCCATAGTGGGAAGTATTGCCACTGCATGGGGTCCGGGAGTTAATGACCCTGTTATCAGGACATTCAACACTGAAGTTGCTTCAATCGGAGTCTGTCTGGTCTTATTGTGTTATAATCATTTATTGGCGTTACTGACATTAATTGCAACAACTGTAATTATTACATTGATTTTATTTAGAGCTTTTATTCGTTTAGAGGAAATGGGGGCAGACGTATGAGAATCGGTGTTTTATGGAATAAACTTGCAGACCCTAAAAATATCCCAAGGCTTTTCGCATTCAGTCTGGGAATAATTCTAATCATTGGACTGGTTGTGCCTTTAGCCCTAAATCCTGATCAGTTATATGTCAGGCCGGATCCTCAACAGCAGATTGATGAAGGTTCATCTCTTGCACCTTATGACAGAGGTGGTGAGCCTTTAAAAGAAGCGGGTGATATTAATCCGCAGTATCTTGAAAATGCAGCAGTTTTAGGGATGATTACTGGATATATGTCTCCGCTGGCGGAATGGGTGTCATCTATTTCCCCTTACTTCGGTACTTCAATATATTCATCTCCCGGAGGACTTATAGATGAAATACTGTATTATACAAGGGGTTTTGATACAATACTTGAATCCAGTATCCTGATGATGTCATTTATCATTGCTTCATGGTTATCAATTAATTATACAATGAATAGAAAAAACGATTCAAAAGAGATTAAAAAGGATGTTGCCCGTGCAGTCAATGATTCTGCACACTTGGCCCGTGAAGTTAAAGCAAACGATGTCAAAGCAAGATCAAAACAATTGAGGAGGGACAACTGATGTATGTTCCTCAGGCATTCATTGGCATGTATCTGCCTGCAATTTACACAGGTTTGATAGTCGGTTTTATTGCAACCATGGCAATAGCAATCAACAGAAGGGAATTGCATATTCTCATATTGACTGATCTCGTTGGTCTTGCAATGATATTTGTTGTTTCCGCTGTTGGAACTGATTTGGCAGAAGCCCTGATTTTACCTGGTCTGGTAGTTGAACTGGCTGAAACTTTGGCTATTTCAGAAATTCTGATTACAAGAGAAATGCGCAAAATTGAACAGAACCCGAGAGCAAACCTCTCAAAATCATCTTCAATTTTCCCGCAGGCATTCTCTTTAGACATGGAAATTATGACCACTGCACCTAATTTCATCACATTGGTTCTGATTGGGTATGGAATTTTCCTCACTGGTTTTACTGGGGGAGCAGTAGCTGGTGGAGGAATTGTAATATATGCATTATCTAAAAAAGCAAGAGGACTTCCGGTATTAATGTTGGATGGTATTGCAGGTGTTTCAGGTATTGCATGGTGTTTATGGATAATAGGATTCTTATTATTCTTCGTAAATCCGCAATTCTGGTTATTAAGTTTATTCTTGGCTGCATGCGGATTATTATTAAAAGTAGCTTCCAAAGTAGGTTTAATCGGGTTGCTTATGAGAGAGGATATTGATAACGAGTAGGGTGAGAAAAAATGGATTTTGTTACACTTGGAGGAAATTTACTTGGAACAATCTCGCTTGGAGACATTGTATTATATGTAACTCCATTTAATTTATTCTTATTTGCTGTTTTACTTGGGTTTACATTATTGATTGGATTAAGTAAACCTGAAACTCAAGTAGAAGCTACTATGCATTACTTAAATAATACTGAAGTTAAAGTGGGTTCAAAAGAACTTAAACAAAGAAGATTCTTATCAGTAATATGTGGTCTTGCATCTGCAGGAGCAATGATTACCGGGGATTTATTCAACTTTACATTGTTTATGGCGTTGGTCGGTATTTTAAATATTGGTATTGTATCCGCTGTTAAACAGACCAGTGTGTTAAATTCAGCATTTAATTATGGTTTGATAGCTATGATGTGTAGTCTGCCGTTATTTGGTGGTGCAGCAATTATTCTTGCATCAACAGGTACATTGTCACTTGCAGTTTTATCACAAATGTCTGCAACTCCTATGGTGGTATTTGGTGCTGTGCTGATGCTGATTGGTATTTTAGGGGAAAGTGGAGTTGCACCATTTTTTGCAAGTAAGGCAGAAATGTTTAGAACTGCGGGATCTCCTTATATTGTTATTATTCACTTAAGTTCATTGTTTATTATTGTAAGAGCTGTTGAAATATTGTTATTGGTATTGTGGTAGTGGGAGTATGGTAAATCAAAGAATTACATGTATAATATTATTGGCATTATCAACAATAGCTATTCTTGCATGTCTGGTTATAGATTTTGAGGCATGGATAGTCTATGCAGTTGCTATATTTGGTATTCCATTATGGATTTTATCATTGGGCCTATTGACAATGGCCAAACCTAAACCTGAAGATGTGGAAGGAAGGGTCAAGGAGCCATTCACTGGATATTAGAGGTGTATTATGAATTTAATGGCAGATATTTTAATCAATGTTATTATCGCTTTTCTGGCGGGAAGCCTGCTTTTGGGTTTGCACAGGAAAGTCATGGCACGTGTGCAGAAACGTCCTGGACCACCTATTGTCCAGCAGCTGATACACTCCTTGAAATTTTTCTTTAAGGAAACTGCATTTCCAAAAACGGTATCTAAGGTATTTTACATAGGAATCGTATTTATTTTGGCACTGATTTGGGTTGTTGGAGTCATTGTAGGTCCTGTGGCTCATGATTCATTATTGATACTGTTCGGCGTTTATGCGGTCTACAAGATTGTTGAGCATAACTCCGGTTCAAGTTCCGGTTCACCATACGGTAAGCTGAGTTGTGTAAGGGCAGTGTTGTCAGCGGCAACAGAGCTTCCTTTATTTGCAGCCATAGTATTTGTTTACTTGGTTACCGGTACAATGAATATTGGAGAAATCATTGCTTATCAATCAGTCCATGGTCCGTTAGTATTTTCAATTCCGCTCGCAGCTCTGATGTTTTTCATGTTAATCATTACAAAATCCCCATACTCTCCGTTTGCGATAACAAAAGACAAGGTTCTGATTTCCGGATTTGAAACCGAGCACTTCGGATTCTTAAGAGGATTCATGTTATTCTCAGAGGCTATTGCATGGTATGTATTGCTTTGGGTATTCCTGACAATATTCTTCGGACCGCTTAATGCTGTTGGATATCTGATTGGAATGATTGCAATTTCAGTAATCACTGGATTCATTAATGCAACAACTCCATTGTTAAGTCCAAACCATTCGGTCATGACTCAAATCACCATAGGTGCAATCTGCTTTGCAGGAACTGTACTGATGATATTTACAGGGGTGGTGGCATGAACAGCGAAGATGTAATTGTCTATTTCACAGCCATCGTTGCTGTTGGAATGATAGTCATAGGAATATTGACAACCGCCTTGCACTCATATCTCATTGCTCCGATAGTCATTGTTGGAGTTGTCATGGCGATTCTGGTGTTGCTTTCAAAGGGCAACTTTGCGCATAAGATAGAAAGTTTAGAGAAAGTATGTTTTGTAATAACATTTTTGGCAATAGTATGCTCATTCATATTGCTTTATAAACCTATGTAGGAGATATTATGTTAGATTATATGATTTATTTGCTTACATTTGCTGTCGGATCCATTCTTGGTCTGCTTTATAGCTACAAGCAGCATGGGGAACCATTTGTTGCAGTGACCAAGTTCAATATTCCATTCGCCATAGTTTCAATTCTGGGATGGGTTTTAGGATTCTGTTCAGGAAATATGATTCTATCGGCAATCGGTTTTCTCCTTGCAGGTTTTGTAATGGGTGAAAGACCGGGATACGGTAGGAAAGAGACTGCCGTAGGTTTGATTATTGCGATTATTGTATATTTATTATTGAATTGGCATGTGATGTGATGTAAATGGATGACGATGCTAAATTGGAATTGATGCAAAGAAGAATTGTTAAAAGTTTTGCAGTGCAAAGAGATGTTATAGTTCCTCTTTCAGAGGAATTTGACTGTACTGTTGAGGAATTGGAAGAGGTTTTCTTCCATCTGTTTGACATGTCATCTCTTCAGGCATTACACGCAACATTTGAATCGGCTCAGGACATTTGTCTGTACCAAAAGCTCAATGCCGATTTGAGATTGTGCTGGTTTAATGGCACTTTGGAGA
>CACYBU010000197.1 GCA_902772665.1 uncultured Methanobrevibacter sp.
ATCAAATGAACTATTTGAAAAGCTCGGCTTTGAAATCATTAAAACCTGGACAACACAGGATGCAAGAAAAGACCGTGAAGATGAAAACTGGCTTAATATTATTGTTAAAAAAGATTAAAAAAATGTGAATTATCACATTATATGATATAATTACTAAGAAGTTTATTATTATATAACACAACAAGACACATTTTATTAGAAATACATATTATCTCAAAAAAACATTACATTTTTAATTATAGGCGAAGATTAAGTACTGATTGTCTTTGGTCAGCCCTAATTTTTGCTTCTTCCTGGTCAAATTCCTGTGAACTTATAACATCAAACTCAACAACTGATGATGAAGATTTATACGGATAATGACCTGCATAATTAAATTCAATATAATAATGCCCAACAGGTTTATCTTTTATAACTCTTTTGTCTCCTCCATCACCTTTTATGTTAAAATTGTCAACAATATTTCCAGAGGCATCTTTTATAGTAACATTCACATATTCGTCACTCAATAGGTTAGCTCCCTCTTTTAAATATGCACTTACTGTGAATGTAGTCCCTTTTTGTTCAAGTTGGCATGCCCAATTATGTTCATCATAACGGATTTCACCCAAAGCATATCCACTAATTTTCGTATCGTGATAATTTATAAGAATTGCACCAACAACAATTATTAAAGCAACAACACATATCATTATTTTTTTATTTTTTAATTTACTATTCTTTTTAGGACTATTTTGATTAGATATTATTTTAGCACCACATTTATCGCAGTACTTAGTATTTTCATCCACTTCATTTCCACATTTTTCACAAAACATTTTATTCCCATTTTTTATTATTTTGTTTATTATTTTTGTTGTAGATATGCATAAATATTTCTTTGAATTATGCCTGAACAAAGCAATCACAGCAATTATCTAGATAATACAGTACACACGTATTAAAATTACAAAGAACTATAAAAAAATATTAACTATTAACCCACATACTAATAACATAAAAAGGTGTGGGGAAAATGAAAAAAATATACTGTAAAAAATGTGGATATAAAGTATTTGATTCAGATGCGGAATACTGTCCACGATGCGGAGCAAGAATAAATGATTTTCACGATGTACAAAAAATAGAAAATAAACGTAAGACAAGAAATATATTATTAATTGTATTAATCATAACTTGCATTACGATAGCAGGTATATTCTCATATGCTATGTTTTTTAATGAAAAATACCAAACAGTGCAAGTAAGTTCATCAGCAAGTTTAGAAATGCCTGTAGGTAAAGGACTAAATAGTTATTATGTTAATGAAACATCAATTTACCAAGTGGATAATGGCAGGGGAGTTATGGTAATGTCTTATAACAGCAATGATAAAGATTTATCTTCCGCTTTTGCTTTTGCAGTTGTAAAAGAAATGGCTGTAGGTTCAAGGTTTAATGACAATGCTGTGTATCAGACAACTATTAATGGTTCGACTGTGTGGAGTATTGCAACTAGTAACAATAGTACTCACGACAATATTATTATTTCAAGTCATGATAAAGATTTGACTTTAAAGATTTATAATAGTATAAAATATAATAACAATAATACTAATGCGAGTATGAATAATAGTAATAATGATACTTCAGATAGTAAAAATATAAAAAATGTAAATAATGATAATAATCCAATTGTAGGTTATTTAGGCGATGGAACTCCTGTACATAAAAATGATTATGCAAAATTATCTGAACAAGAACCAATTTATAATTTTAATCCTAATGTTGGTTATTATGATGGCCAACCTTATTATATTGATGGTGACCGTTATGTCGATGGAAGTGGATCAGGCAGTTCATCTGGAGGAGGTAGTTCTCAAGGTGGTGGTAGTTCTGATGGTGGAGGTAGTTCTGATGGTGGAGGTTCAGCTCCAACCTAAACTCAAACATTTATTATCTTGTACATATCCACATGAAAACATATACTCTTTTCGGAACAACACAAAACACCTTATATTTAACTCCACACAGTACATGATTGAGTATGAAAATAATTAATATCCATCTAATTCATAAAAAATGTCCTCTAAATCAGAATAACTTATCTTATTTTCAAAGACATCCCCTATTTCATAACCATAATCCTTCAGAATTTCTTTTAAATCTTCCATATCATATCCATATGACTCCACTTCATTTTTAAGTGAAGTTTCATCTTTAACATGATTATAAACTTCATGAATTAATTCTTGTACATCTTCATCATATCTATCAACTTTTTCTTTAACATCACTATCAATGTCATCTTCATATTCATCGAATAATTCTTTTAATATTTCTTTAAACCATTCCTGTTCTTCAGGCATGAATCCTGATTTGTTTTTCATAAGCTCAGGTCTTTTGGAATCGATTTTGGCAGCCATTCTGTTAAAGTCACCACATACAACAACAGGCTTTTTGAGTTTTTGAAATATTTTGTAAACTCATCAAAGAATCTGTATTTCCTTTTAAGCTTATCATCAGAACCTGCACCGGATGGTGA
>CACYBU010000198.1 GCA_902772665.1 uncultured Methanobrevibacter sp.
AACGAGATTGATATCCCCTATCCTTCAATACTTCATCAAAATCAGAAAGTAATTTTTTAGGCAATGACATACTTATTCTCATCATAATAAACACATCATAATTTCAATAATTATATCAATATATAATTTTTTAATTATATAAATATTATGATTAAATTGAAAAATAATAATACTTGAATATTAATAAAAATGTAAAAAATATTATTCAACAAGGAGATAATACTCCCCATCATCCTTGACAATAGATTTTAAAAGCCCTTTATTCTGAAGGGACAAAATAATATGATACATCCGAAAATTACTAAGTTCCAAATCCCCATACAGCAAATGACCCTCCAAGGTATACTTGGAAACAAGATTTTTTTCATCAACCAGTTCCCTGATTAAATTATAGGAATCCTTCTCCTTTTGGTTTAACTCCAACTCCTCAAGATCTTTTTTAGAATTAACTGTGTTAATCTCTTTTTCACTTTCAGACAAGGTAACTTTATTATCCTTAAAAATAACCAAATCTTTATCCTGAAGTTCCTCTAAAATTTGAACCAAGTCATATTCATGAAATCCAAGTTCCTTTCTAAGGATACTGATTGGAAGACCATCGGGATATTCAATATTATAAATTTTTATCTGATTTAAAACAACTTCTTCGTTACGTGTAATATTAATCATATAAAATCAACATTATATCTAGTTAATATTATTTATTAATTTAATAATACTTAAATTTTAGGATAAAATTTAACTTCAAGATTAATCTTTTTTTAATAGTTTTATTAAATATGAATATTAATAAATTAAAGTATGCACCCTGAAGACATATTAGTTGAACTTGAAAAATTATCTCAAAACCACGAAATTAAAAGATCCGAGATAATGATAATTCTAAAAAAATATGCTCGAATAATATCTGTCAATGATATGATGCTTGCCACCGCACGCATGAGAAAAGACGGAGAATATATACATAAGAATTACCGTGAAAAATACCTGAAAATTTATATAAAATATTTCATTATGCGCATGAAGGAAGTTAAAGAAAAGGAAGATTATATAGATGAGGCAATTGATAAAACCACATTTGATGAATCATTTCCCATGCTTGAAAGAACTTTTGAAAAGGAAAGATTATCCGATGACGATAAATTCCCCTTGATTTATGTGATTACCGCTCTTTATACAACATTTATCCTGGAAGAACCAATTCATCCAGTTGGAAGTGAATTTCCTGGAAGTTTATTTGTTGAAGAAAAAAACGGACAATATTACTGTCCGGTAAAAGACAATCAGAAGGATAATGTAAATGCAATTTGTCATTTATGCCTTGCAGAACAGACACCAGATATCTAAGAGATGAAATAATGAATGTATGCCTTTATGGATCAGGAAGCAAGAAAATCAGCAGAAAGTATACAGATAAAGCCTATAAACTGGGATGCCAACTGGCTGGAGAAAACCATACTCTCGTATTTGGCGGAGGAGATACCGGAATGATGGGAGCCTGTGCAAGAGGAGTTCATGAGAATAACGGAAAATCCATTGGAATTGCACCGGAATGGATAGGGAACTTTGAACCGTTATGCAAAGAGTGCAGCAAATTCATTTATGTTGATTCAATGAATGAGAGAAAACAGGAATTTTTAAACAATTCCGATGCATTCATAATATCCCCCGGAGGAATAGGTACACTGGATGAGTTTTTTGAAATAATCACACTTAAGAAATTAAAGCAGCACAACAAGAAAATCATTGTTTTCAACATTTATCATTTTTTTGACAAAATGCTTGAAATGCTGGATGAAATGGAAAAAAAAGGTTTTTTATATAAACAGGAAGAAACATTTAAAGTAGCAAACAGTATTGATGAACTTTTCAAATATTTAAAATAAGATTATGAAATATGTAAAAAAACTTGAAAAACCTCCTAGAACAACATTGAAAAGGACTTTAATAGTATTTATCGGCAATGTAATAGGTATAGCCCTAATAGGTATGTTCGGTTTAGGAGTTACAGCAGATTACCTTGACGACATTGCATTACTAGTTATTTTTATAAGTATAATCAATGCAGTATTATGGCCATTACTGACCAGAATATTACTGCCATTTTTTGTTTTAACGTTTGGTGTCGGATCGCTAATTTTAAACGGACTGCTGCTTGAGATATTCGCACCTCTGTTTGGTATAACCATTGAAGGTTATGCGATAATTCTTGCACCGTTATCTATGGCATTTGTAACAACAGTTCTTTCAGCACTGGTCACCATTGATGATGACAGTGCATATTACAGATCCGTTTTAAGAGATGCTAAAAAGAAACGAAAAGGAGAAATAAAAGATTATCCTGGTTTAATCATTATTGAAATTGACGGACTTGCTTATGATGTCTTATGTGAAGCTATCGAAAAAGGCAATATGCCTACTGTTAAAGCACTGATTGAAAACGAAACTCATACCCTTAGAAAATGGGAAACAGATTTGTCTTCACAGACAGGTGCAAGTCAAGCAGGAATATTGCATGGAAACAACAATGACATTACTGCATTCAGATGGATTGAAAAGCCAAACGGCAATCAGATGATGCAATGTTCAGGTGTGAGCAAAGTTAAAAAAATAGAGGAAAGGATTTCAGACGGGAACGGACTGCTTGTAGATGACGGTGCCAGCAGGTCAAATCTCTTTTCGGGCGACACGGACAATGTTATTTTCACTTTCAGTAAGATATTAAACCTTAGAAAATTATACAACAAAGCATGGTTTTCCGTATTTTCAAATCCAAGTAATTTTGCACGTATAATCACACTTTTTATAGGTGAAATGGGCTTGGAAATTATATCACAAATCAAACATAAAGTTAAAAACATCCGCCCTAGAATCAAACGTGGAATAGCATACATTCCAACAAGAGCAGCCACAAATGTTTTTATGAGAGAGATTAACACTTATACATTAATTGGAGATATGATGATTGGAGACATTGATGTTGCTTATTCCACCTATTTAGGTTATGATGAAATTGCCCATCACTCAGGAGTCCGCGATGATGATTCCTGGCGTGCACTTAAGGGAATGGACAGACAAATTAAACGCCTGATTGAAGCAAACAGATATTGTCCACGTGAATACCTGTTTGTTATCCAATCAGACCACGGCCAAACCAACGGTGCTACTTTTAAACAGAGATATGAAGAATCATTTGAAGATTTTGTCAAATCACTGCTTCCACATGACATGTCAATGTTTGCTAAAATGTCTTCCAATGAAGACCACTATGCCGAATCATTCCTCCCCTTTTCCAAAAAGAATGATGATTTATTTGATAAAGGAGAAGAAAAGGAATTAGATGATTCAGAAATTGTTGTTCTTGCTTCAGGCAATCTTGCAATGATTTATTTGACCCAATGGAGAAAAAGGCTAACTTATGAGGAAATGAATGAATTTTTCCCTAAATTAATACCTGGAATTATTAACAATGAATATATCGGTTTTATTGTGGTCAGATCATCACAACACGGTGATATGGCTATCGGTGAAAATGGTATTTATTACTTGGACAGTGATGAAATTGAAGGTGAAAATCCTCTTGAAGGCTTTGGTAAAAACATTGCAAGACATATAAGAAGAAATAGTTCATTTAAATACACCCCGGACATTCTAGTTAACAGTTTCTATGACAATGAAAAGGATGAGGTTTGTGCCTTTGAAGAATTGGTTGGAAGTCACGGAGGAGCCGGTGGGAGTCAGGCAGAACCGTTTATTTTATATCCTTCAGACTGGAACATAAGCAGCGATGAAATTGTTGGTGCCGAAAGCATCTATAAAATATTAAAAAGCAACCTAAAGAAATTAAAAGAGGATTCTGTTGATGATAACTGATGAGGAAGTTCTAAAAATAGTTCAAAGAATAAAAAACGCCAATAATCTCGACATTAAAAAAACAATTGAAAAGGCATCAACAGCAGGTTATCTTGGCGAAGAACACTTCTATTGTACTGTTATCGAAGAAGGCGGAATGACACATATGGTGCCTGAAATTCTTGGAGACCGATATAAATCCATGAAACTGGACAATCTATATTTTGACATTATCTCAAAAGCCCTTGACCATGAAGGAATATACATTTCTCTTGGATACTGTGCATCCCATCTGATTATTCCCGACAGTGAATGTTCACAGATAATTGAATATGATGATTACGACCTTAACGAGGACGAATACGAATATCTGATGGACTATTTTCTAATTACTGCTGATGACGTTAAGAAATTTAGTGTATATGGTGAAGAAGGTATTGCAGGTCATGATCGAATCGAAGATGTGGGATTGATGGTTAACATTATTGACAGTAATTATAAAGCTTATTTTGCACTCCGGTCAACTGATCAGTGCATGTCCAGTTTCAGAGTTCTTCCATTCAGCGAAAAATATCAAAAAGAACATCCTTTGTCTCTTTTTAACCCTATAAATAAAATTTTAATCGAAATGATTGATAAAACAATAGTTCTAAAAGAGTAAATCCATTAAAAATTATAAAAAAAAGAAATTTTAAGAAATAAGATTATTTCTTAATTGAGTTTATTGCACTTTGTGCGCCTTGTTTTACAAAACCGCTTTCATCATCAAGCAGTTTTTCAAGTGCAGGGATTGCTTTTTCATCTCCAAGATTACCAAGTGCCCATGCAGCTGCTCCCCTTACTCTCCAGTCTTCATCATTTAAAGTTTCGATTAAAGGTTCAACAGCAGGTTCACCCATACGTGAAAGTGCAGTGGATGCTTCTCTTCTGACTAGTTTGTTGTTGTCTTTTAGAGTGTCTATTAAAGCAGGAATAGCTTTAGGATTATTGATTGCACCTAATAAGGTAGCTGCATTTAATCTGATTTGTTTTTTTCTGCTGGATAAAGCTTCAATTAATAGGTCAACAGCTTCATCGGCTCTTAATTCCAATTCGCCAATTGCGTCTTCAACAACAAAGTCATCTTTATCGTTTAATAAATCAATCAATTCATCGATAGTTCTTTCCATTTTAATCCCTCTTGTAAGTAAAGGTGTTTGACCAATATTACTTTATGTAATTATTATATATTATAGATTTATAAATATAAAAGTATTTCGATAACATACGAACAAAATTAATATATATAATATAAGCATAAATATTAATTGATATACGAAAAAAAATATTATTAAGTGAAAAAATGTATAATATTGCAATAATTGGTGGAGACGGAATAGGTCAGGAAGTAATGTTCGCATGCGAATATTTACTTGATAAAATTGACATTGAATTTAGTTTCCAGTATGGAGAAGCAGGTTTTGACTGTTATAATAAAAATGGAACAACATTACCTGAAGAAACAATAAAAATAGCTAATAAAAGCGATGCTGTATTATTTGGAGCATCAACATCAACTCCCGGCGAGCCGAGTCCAATAATAAATTTAAGAAAAGCATTGAATGTATATGCAAACATAAGGCCTATAAAATCATACAAAGGCGCCAACTGCCTTCGCAATGATATTGACTTCGTAATTGTAAGAGAAAATACCGAAGGACTGTATTCACAGGTTGAATATTATGATGAAAATAAAGTAATCGCTGAACGCCACATTACACACAGTGCCTCCGAGAGAATCTCAAAAACAGCTTTTAACCTTTGCATTAAAAGAGAAGAAAGCAAAGTAACATGTGTTCACAAAAGCAATGTCTTGAAAAAAACGGACGGAGTTTTTAAGGAATCTTTTTATAAAGTGGCAGAGCAATACCCTCAAATAAAAACCGAAGACTACTACGTTGATGCAATGGCAATGTATCTTATAACACAACCGCAGAACTTTGACGTAATTGTGTCAAGCAACCTGTTTGGAGACATTTTATCTGACGAAAGTGCAGGGCTCATAGGAGGACTTGGCCTTGCACCATCCGGAAACATCGGCGATCACAACGGATTATTCGAACCTGTGCACGGTTCAGCACCGGATATTGCTGGCAAACATATAGCAAATCCCTGTTCCATGATACTGTCTGCAGCAATGATGCTTGATTATCTTGGTGAATGGGAAATATCAAACAATATAAAAAAGGCTGTTGAAAAGGTAATAGCGGACTGTAAAATTAAAACTCCTGATTTGGGAGGAGATTCCTGTACAATGGATGTTACAAAAGCTATTTCAAGGGAGTTAATTTAAATGCTGAATATAACCACTTTTTTGGATGCTAATTCAAAAAGACTGGAGAAAAACGTTTTATACAACCCAACAACAGGAAACCGATATAATTCAAGAGAAATATTATCAATTATTTCTGAAATCGGACGTGATTTAAAAGATTTGGGAATAAACAAAGAAGATAGAATCTTGATTTATTTAAATAACTCCGAAGAATATTTATTTTCACTTTTTGCAATTTGGAGAATTGGAGCCATAGCAATTCCAGCAAACAGAATTTTCACGGCAAATGAACTGGAATACATCGTCAGCGATTCAAAAGCCAAATTAATGATAACAGATGAAGATGCGAAAGATTTAATAGACATTGAAACTTATATTCCTCAAAATATTGCAGATTTTAAAGACTGTGATGTTTTAGAAGCTGAAAATACAGATTGGGATGACCTATGCCAACTCCAGTACACATCAGGTACAACCGGAAAACCAAAAGGGGCAATGTTAACTCATGGAAATTATTTCACTGCAATTCACAATGAATGCGATGTATTGACCTTAAAACAGGACGATGTCTATCTTGGCATATATCCGATGGCACACGTCGGTCTTTCATGGTCAATTTCAGCACTAAGATCCGCCGCATATTATATTTTAATGGAACAGTTTAACCTTGACGAATACCTTGATTTATGTCAAAAAGAGTGCGTTACAGTTTTAACTGGAATGCCTCCAGTAATACATTCACTTACTACAATGGATAAACGTGAAGAATTAAAAACCGTACGGGAGATTATCTCAGGTGGCGGACCGTTGCATAAAAAAATATGGAAGGATTTTCATGAAACATATGCCATACCCATCATAAACGCTTACGGATTATCCGAAACGATAGTTATTGGAACCGGTACGGTCATCAGACCTGAAGATTATCGTGAAGCAGACAGATTTGAAAGTGTCGGCCATCCAGTTTGTTTTTCAGAAGTTAAAATTGTAGATGAAGATGATTCATCAAAAACATTGCCAAAATATGAACAAGGCGAAATTGCACTTAGAGGACCTGCAGTTGCTAAGGGATACTGGGGCAATGCCAAAAAAACCATGGCATCATTTTTAGATGACGGATGGTTTTTAACAGGAGATATCGGGTATCTTGACGAAGACAATCGTTTATTCATTACAGACAGAAAAAAAGACATGATTGTAATGAGTGGGTGGAAAATCTATCCGACAGAAGTAGAAGAAGTTTTAATAAAATATCCTGAGGTAAAGGAAATTGCAATTTTCAGTATCAATGACTGTCACAGAGGAGAAATTCCTGTGGCAGCGGTTGTTTGGGAAAATAACCCTGACGATGAGGGATTAATCAGTTTTGCCCGCAAGAACCTGTCAAGATATAAAGTTCCAAGAAAGATATTTGCACTTGATGAACTTCCAAGAGTGAATGGATGGAAACTGCTTAGAAGGGAATTAAGAAAAATGTTTAAAGAGTAAAAAAAAGAGTTTAAACCATGATTTATTTGAAAATCATGGTTCCGATTCCATCAGTTGTAAATACTTCCAAAAGCAGAGAGTGTTTCTTTCTTCCGTCAATAATGTGGCATGATTCAACACCGTTTTCAATGGCTTTTACACATGTTTCTATTTTTGGAATCATTCCACCTGAAATTACACCATCTTCGATTAATTTTGGAACTTCATCTATTCTGATTTTTTGAATTAAAGAGTTAGGGTCACTCGGATCTCTTAAGACACCCGGAACATCAGTCAATATTATTAATTTTTCAGCACCGACCGCACTTGCAACTTCACCTGCAGCCGTATCCGCATTTAAGTTCAGACTTGTTCCATCTTTTGCAATTCCGACCGGAGAAATTACCGGAATATAATTATTTTCAACAAACATATCCAGCAAATCAGTATTTACACAATCAACTTCACCAACAAGTCCCAAATCAACATATTCCTCATCGACTTTACTTGCCTGTTTTTTATGTGCAAATATTAAACTTGAATCCTTTCCGGACAAACTTATTGCCTGACCGTCATGTTTAATGAGTTCGGATACAATTTCTGTTGATATTTTACCGACAAGCACCATTTCAATAATTTCCATTGTTTCTTCATCGGTTACCCTTAAACCTTTGATGAATTTCGGTTCTTTTCCAAGTTTATCCATTGATCTTGAGATTTCCGGACCACCACCATGTACAATCAACGGTTTCATTCCAACATATTTGAGCAATACTGTATCCCGAGCTGTGGATGATTTTGCTTCCTCATCCACCATTGCATGTCCACCATACTTAATTAAAATTTTCTTATTATGAAACTTTTTGATATATGGTAACGCTTCAATTAAAACATCTATATTTTTCATTTAATCACTACAATAATTATTTAATTTAATAACTTATAAAGGTAAGTATATGGATAAACTGAAAAAATATCTACTTGAACTTGGAGCAAGTAAAGTAGGCTATGCAGACATTAACGGGATAACCAGTGAATTTACCAGTTTGCCTAACGGAATCAGTCTTGTTTTAAAATTGCCTAAAAAAGCCATGGAGTATGTTGACAGTGAAGATTATGAAAAGTACTGGAGCTGTTTTCATGGGAAAATTGATGAATTGAGTGAAATTGCACTTGAAGGCGAAAAATATATTAAAAATCTCGGATATAATGCATTTGCCCTGACCATGAACAGGAATGAATGCGATATGAAAAAGCTATTGAGCATCCTACCTTATAAGACAATTGCCACAAAATCAGGTATTGGTTGGATTGGACGTTCAGCACTGTTTGTAACTCCTGAATATGGTTCTGCAGTTGTGCTTGGTGCAATATTGACCGATATGCCCCTAGAATTTGGAAAAGCAGTTACCGACTCCCAGTGTGAGGATTGTAAAAATTGTCAAAATGCATGTCCCGTCAATGCAATTAATCCTCAAAAATGGAATGACCGGCTGAAACGTGAAGACATTATCGATGTCGATACCTGTTTTGAATATATAATGAGCCAGTATAAAGCCGGGCTTGGCTGTACAAAGTGTATGAGTGAGTGTAGGTTAACACAGGAATATAGAAAGGACTAATTTAAAAAATCTGAAATTAAACAGTCCCCAACTATTGAAATTCTCTAAAAAATAATAAAAAGACACACAGATTGAATATTATTGATGGGAATACCTCTGCTCAAAAGGTATTTAAAAAATTAGAATTTCAATATGTCGATACAATTGAAATAGATTATCCACTTGGAAAGCCAGGAAAATTTCACCTTTATGAAAAAATGTTGTGTGAGTGAGAATATGCTCACTCAATACCATTCATTTTAAGAAATTTCTGACCTAACATCATAATTAAACCCCTCATATCTTGGGCAATACTTAATAATTTAGCATCTCCAGTTTTATTAGCTATCTTAATATGTACATCAAGATATTCAATGGCAACTTCATTTAGTTTACCCTCATGAGTTTCATAAAATCCGCAAAAGTCATCAAAGTCAAATTCTGATAGGAATTGCTCGTAAAAGCAAATCCATTTGAATTTTTCCAGATGATTGTATCCTTTTTCAGTGATTATTACATGATTGGTTTTAAACTCATCAACTGAAACATTATTCTCAATAACCCTATTTATGAGCTCCTGTTTTCTTCCAGATACTTTTAAATTATTTTTCTTTAAAAGTTTTTTCAAATCAGGGACAGTTAACTCATTATTAGCAAATTCATTCCAGTTATCATAATCTACTGAATCATTAACAAAACCTTCCATTACCAATAATTCCGCTAAAATTTCCTCAATTCCATCATTTTCCAAACATGCCAGAATTACTGCCGAGTATAACTCATTACACTTTTGAAGGTATTTGAGACTCTTGTAAATATAAAAATCAAGACTGAGAGGACAGTCCTTGCCATACATTGTGTCATCAAGTTTATATTTAGGTTTTTTTAATCCAAAACCTCCATATAGCATTTGGGGAGTTTCATCAATGAAAAGTTCATCATCCTCATCTTCAAATTTGTCAACAAGATTAATGAATTTATCCATGAATTCTTCATCATCATTCATTGCTTTCATCATTAAGCTCTGGAATGTTTCAGAATCATGGGATAATGCTGCTTTTAAAAGATCATCACCTAATTCTTTATTTTCTCCAATTAAATCAAGAAAATCCGTTATTGCAAGAAGATCTTCATCATCAATATCTTCCGAATCCAAAAATTCCTTAAATTCATTTATATTTTCAAAAGGAAACTGGCCCTCTGCAACAAGTGAGAAGAATCTCTGTTCAACATTACCATCGGTTATTTCTCCGGAATCGTATTCTTTTGTTAACTGCTCTTTTATCCCAATAGCCCCATCATAGGTCAATAAACCTTCATCAACAAATGATTGCATTACTTCAGATAAACCTTCACCATGACCTACAATCTCATTAAAGCCAAAATCAACTTGAGGCAGTTCCTGCTTTAATTCAGGAATTAATCCATTTAATTCGTCTTCATTATCTGAGAAAACAGTTATAATATTGGTGAAATATGTTTCATCCAATCTTTTTCGATTTCCATATTTTCTGAAGTCATTTTCAAGAAGATAATGATATATTACTTCATCCCCATCAACAAATATTGTTGAATTAATACTCAAGTCATAAAAATTAGAGGCTTCCATTTCATCATCATCAAGTTCACGATTTTTAGTGGATTTTGCATCACAATCATCAAAATAAAAATCTATTGCACTTACAACAATGTCTTCATTGAAATTTTTAGCAAAAGCATAATCCAAAAGCAAATCAACAACATTCCTTGTCGGCTGTAATATTCCAAATTGGGAACCTACAAAATGCATTTTACATAATTCATCAAAAAATAATCTATTTCCTCTAAATTCAGGTAAAATGAAACATTCTGTTAATAATAAAACATTACCCTTGCGAACTTGAAACGTTGCAAATCCCACAACTTTATCTTCAAATAGAATTTCATCAAAAAATGAACATAAAATATTTTCAAGATAATACTCTTCTTTTTCCATCGAATCTATAATATAAGGATAATCCTGAAGAATTTTCTCAGTATCCAAATAATCCCATTCATATTCAGATGAAATTAACTTTGGAGAACCTATTTCTCGAGTAACAAAATCAATTCTTGACATTATATCACATACTTATATTAATTTTTATAGTATTTATGAATTTATGAAATATTATTTCTCTGATTTTTCTCTTAACTAGATTCCTGTTTGAGTTAATGCAGCAATAATATACTTCCCAATTTCCTTTTGGGAAGGATAATTGAATCAAAACCAGAAAGTATTCAGCAATCCTATTTGTGCAATTTAGTTTCGGCTTAAAGAAACTGGAAAATTCCTGCACAAATATGTAAAAAGCATTATATACATCCAATTTAAATTAAATTTTTCCATGCTAAAGTGGACATATGCTCACTCTGAAATATTTAATTCACTGTAAAAGTCATCATATTCCTCTTCAATAGCTTCATTGTTAATCAAACATTCCTCAGAGCCCTCATGACTTTTATAATCCATTTTAATGTTCATTAATATAGTTTAGAGAAACCTCTTTCAAATCACCTTTATAGCTGCAAAGATATTTGTAGAAATCATTGAAGTCAAACTCATCCAAAAACTCCCAGTAGAAAATCCACTCCAGTAATATTCATTTAAATAGTTTTTACCTTTTGAAGTGATTTTATACGCATCACCCCAAGTTGAACTTCACCGTCCTTAGAGGACGGAGATTTGCAAACCAAAAAATCATCTAAAAAAAAAAACAAGTTTTTTTGATTATATTTTTGGATATTTTTTACTGCACCGTAGTCCCTACGGTTTCTAAACCTTTGTTTAGTATG
>CACYBU010000199.1 GCA_902772665.1 uncultured Methanobrevibacter sp.
CAAATCTTTGATATGGAACTTCTCTTCCTTTTTCACAAACGATAGCGGTTCTAAATCCTTCTTCTTTTGCACCTTGTAAAATATGTAAAGAAGTGTGGCTTCCGAGAGTAGCTATTGTTATTTCATTTTTATCATAACCAGCTAAAATATCTAAAATATCTTCCTTTTTAACTTCTCCCATTTTATCTTCTCCTAAAAGAATGATATTTATAAATATATTTTTAACGATTTATAATAGTTTTTATTTGAATATAGTGCAAGACATTTAAAATTATAAATTAAAATTTCAATAAAATTTAATTTGTTCTTCAAATTGGATAAAATAAAATTTAATTTGAATATCAAATTTAAATTTTAATATCTGTGACTATAATTTAATAAGTATGATAAACAAATACATTAAATGACAGATTAGGGAATGAAAAAAATGTTAATAGGATTAATTTCAGATACTCATATACCTGATAGAGCAAGAGTATTACCTCAAAAAGTAATTGATGCATTTAGTGATGTTGAATTAATATTGCATGCAGGAGATTTAACTTCTCCGAGAGTCATTGAAGAACTAGAATCCTTGGCTCCCGTTATGGCAGTTCAGGGAAATATGGACAGAGCTAACGGAATTAATCTGCCAAAAGCAAAAATAGTGGAAGCCGAAGGGCTTAAAATCGGCGTGATTCATGGGGAAGTATATCCTAGAGGAGACAGTGACCAGTTGTTATATCTTGCAAAAGAATTTGATGTTGATATATTAGTTTCCGGACATTCTCATCAGCCGAAAATTGAGCAGAAAGAGGGAATTCTACTTTTAAATCCAGGAAGTCCGGTTGTTCCAAGACTTGCCGATAGAACCGTGATGCTTTTGGAAATTAACGATAAAGAAGTTGACGTTGAAATTGTTAAAATAGGATCACCCGTATGCAGTGCACTTGATTTTAACCAATACCCGAGGAATTAAAATGGGAAGCAAATGGCAGATGGAAAAACACAATGACCCGTATTATAAAAGAGCTAAAAAAGAGGATTATCGTTCAAGAGCATCCTATAAACTTAAACAGCTTGACAAAAAATACAAGATTATAAAAGAAGGAAATACTGTAGTTGACCTTGGAGCCGCTCCTGGCGGATGGTCACAGGTGGCTTTGGAAAAAGTGGGTGAAGAGGGAATTATCGTTGGAGTGGATTTGAACAGATTCAAACGATTCCCTGAAGAAAATTATTATGGAATCAGAGGGGATTTTACAACCCCAGAAGTTCAGGAAAAGATTACAGAACTTATTGGAGGAAAGACAAAGGTTGTTATGTCTGATGCCTCCCCTTCCCTTTGTGGCATTAAAAATATCGACCAACTCCGGTCAATTGATTTGACCTACACGGTTATCAAAATAGCCGAAAATATCCTGGAGCCAAAGGGAAATCTTGTCATGAAAGTATTCCAGGGCCCCGAATATAAGGAAATGCTGGATTCACTTAAAGGAAAATTCAGACATGTGAGAACAACAAAACCCGCATCATCACGTAAAAAAAGTTCCGAAATGTATGTTGTGGGGTTGGAATATATGCCTAACAAAAAAAAGAAAAGAAGAAAATAATATTAAAGATCATTATAAGCCTGACTAGCAGTTTTTAACTTTTCTTTAGCAAAATCAATCCTGCTGTCAACCTCATTAGACGGTTTACCTGCATCCAAAGCACTCTGGACGTTTTCAATGGCCGAATTTGCACGTGTCAACTCCAGTTTCGCATCATTGTAAACCTTAACATTATCCGGACCTCCGGCATAATAGGTTGATTTTATACTGTCAAACTTAACAGACAGGTTGTCATAAGTTGCTTTTAACTCGGCAAGCTCATCATATTGAGTTCCAGAAGATATTTCATTTGTAATACCTGTTGAAACAATACTGTAACCCACATATGCCACGACGATGATTGTTGCTATTATCATAATAATACCAACAACTGAAATAAGCATGGAAGTGGATTTAAATAAGCTCAATCTTGATTTTCTCATATTAACCTCAAATATAAAGTTTTTATTAATTATTAAATATATTAATATTACTATATTAATGTTATCATTGAATCCCCGATACCCAACATTTTATAACTAGCAAAAATTAAATAATATGTAATGAACTCTACCAATAAAACACAAACATCAACTGCAAAATTTGAAGAATTTTTTGCAACCTCATATAAGGATGATGTATTTAAAATCCTTGAAAAATATCCGGATGACCGGTCACTGACAGTGAATTACCAGTCATTGGAAATGTTCGATCCTGAACTGGCGGATTTACTGATTGAAAAACCTGAAGAGGTTAATCAGGCAGCTCAAATTGCAATAAAAAACATCGACCCGTTAGTAAAAGATGCTGAAATAAACATTCGTTTTGAAAATCTTTCCAATGTAATTCCATTGAAAACCCTTTTAAGCAAATATATTGGAACCTTTGTTGCCGCAGACGGAATCGTGAGAAAAACAGATGAAATAAGACCTCGTATTGAAACCGGTGTTTTTGAATGTAGAGGATGTATGAGATTACACGAGGTCGAACAGACATCCGGAAATACAATTATAGAACCATCATTATGCAGTGAATGTGGAGGAAGATCATTCAGACTGCTTCAGGAAGAGTCCAAATATATCGATACACAGACTGCAAGGATGCAGGAACCTCTTGAAAACCTCTCCGGAGGAACAGAACCGAAACAGATGCTGATGGTTTTAGAAGATGACCTGGTAGATAAACTGAATCCCGGAGACAAAGTAAGAATTACCGGGACATTAAAAACCTTCAGGGAAGAAAGAAGCGGCAAATTCAAAAATTACATTTATGTTAATCACATCGAGCCGCTGGAGCAGGAATTTGAAGAACTGCAGCTTTCCGAAGAAGATGAGGAAAAAATCATCGAACTTTCACAGGACCCTCACATTTACGAGAAAATAATTCGTTCAACCGCCCCATCAATCAGGGGATACAGAGAGGTTAAAGAAGCAATTGCGCTTCAGTTATTCGGAGGCGCTGCAAAACAGCTTGAAGATGAAACCAAATTAAGAGGAGATATTCACATCCTAATTGTTGGAGACCCAGGTATCGGTAAATCCCAGATATTAAAGTATGTTTCAAGACTTGCTCCAAGAAGTATTTATACAAGTGGTAAAGGTACCACCGGTGCGGGGTTAACCGCAGCAGCAGTCAGAGACGAACTTGGAGGATGGTCTCTTGAAGCGGGTGCACTAGTACTGGGAGATCAAGGTAATGTGTGTGTTGACGAACTGGATAAAATGCGTTCAGAAGACCGCTCAGCACTTCACGAAGCATTGGAACAGCAGACCGTAAGTATTGCAAAGGCCGGGATTATGGCAACATTGAACTCAAGATGTTCAGTTCTTGCAGCTGCAAACCCTAAATTCGGAAGATTTGACCGATATAAAGTACTTGCAGAGCAAATCGACTTGCCCGCACCAATCATCTCCCGTTTTGATTTGATATTTGTTATTGAAGATAAACCAAGCAGAGAAGGAGATTCAAAATTAGCAGACCACATTCTTAAAATACATAAAGAAAATACCGTTGATTATGAAATAGAACCTGAACTGCTCAGGAAATATATTGCATATGCCCGTAAAAATGTCAATCCCCAATTGACAGATGAAGCGAATGAAATTCTGAAAGAATTCTATGTAAGTACAAGAAACAGCAACCCTGAAGAACAAGGCCCAGTTCCGATTACCGCAAGACAACTAGAAGCACTTATCCGTTTAGCGGAAGCCAGTGCTAAAATCAAACTTAAAGACAAAGTTGAAAAAGAAGATGCTGAAAAAGCCGTAAGGTTGACACTGTTCTGTCTTAACGACGTAGGCGTTGACCCTGAAACCGGTGAAATAGATGCCGAAGTTCTAAGTGGAGGAACACCGAAATCCGACAGAGACAAAATACAAAGAGTAACTGAAGAAATTAAACTTCTTGAAGAAGAATATGCTGGAGATGCACCATTAAATGTTTTACTTTCAAACATGAGCGAGAAATATAATGTTCCCGAAGATAAAACTGAGCAGATTATAAGAAACCTCATTCAAAAAGGTGTTATTTACCAGCCTACCACAGGATACTTCAGGCGTGTCACCTAAAATAAGATACGATTATCTTATTTTTACTCATTTTTTTTTTGAAATCACAGAAAATCATAAATTTTATCAATACATTAATAAATGATTAAAACAAAATTTAATATATTATACTTAATACTAATTTTATAAGGAGAATAATTATGGATAATTATGAAGATTTATTAGAAAGAGCAATAGACCAGTTACCTCCTGAAGTATTTGAACATAAAAGATTCAAAATCCCTAAAGCTTATTCAGATATCCAAGGTAATAGGACTTTTATTAAAAACTTTAAAGAAGTTGCAGAAGGTTTGAACAGAGACCCTCAGCATTTACTGAAATTTTTAATGAGAGAATTAGGTACTGCAGGAAATATTGAAGGTCAAAGAGCAATTTTACAGGGAAAATTCACTCATTACCTAATTAATGAAAGAATTGAAGATTACGTAGATAAATACGTTATTTGCCACGAATGTAACAGACCAGATACTCGTATTATCCGAGAAGGTAGAATATTTCTGCTTAAATGTGCTGCATGCGGTGCAACAGCACCTTTAAAATCATTATAATTCTACTTTTTTATTTATTTTTTTAAAAGATACCATGTTTTGCCCAGAGTGTGGAAGTACGAATAAGGAAATGGTCAAAAACATTTGCATAGACTGTTTTTTAAAAGAATTTCAGATGATTGAGCTTCCAAGAAAAATCGAAGTCCAAATATGTAGCCACTGCAACAGCAAACTTGAGGAGGGTAAATGGAGTGATGAATTCCTCCCCGAAGATGAAATCATTTATCGTGCACTTGAGAGAAACATTAAAATTGCTGATGAAGTGGAAAACGAAATAATCAATCTTGAAATTGACCAGATTAAAGGCACAATAGCCTACTGTTATGTTGAAGTTGCAGGATACGTTCATGGGACAGAAATTGAAGAAACCCATGAATGTGAACTTAAAATCCTTAAGACAGTCTGTCCAAGCTGCAGCAAAATACAATCAGGATACTATGAAACCGTGATTCAGTTCAGAGCAGATTCAAGAGATATAAAAGCCGAAGAATATGCAACGGCCAATGATATTGTTGAAAGAACCCTGATAAAACAGTCAAAAAATGATAAACTTGCGTATTGTCCTCAAATAGCTAAACTGAAAGAGGGATATGATTATTACATCGGTTCATTTAAATCAGGCCATAAAGTTGCCGAAGCTTTAAAGGAAGAGTTTGGAGGAATCATTAAGGAATCTCCAAGACTTATAAGCGAAGACAAGTCTACCGGAAAAGGACTTTATAGAGTATGGATTTCAGTTAGGATTCCTGAATTTGAAACCAATGATTTTGTCAAGTTTGAGGATAAGATTTTGCAGGTACACAGCATCACTAAAAACAGTGTTGTTGGAGTTGACATTTCAACAAATAAAAAGCACAATATTCCTATGAAAAACATGGAGGATATAAAACTTGTTAAAAAAGCAGAAAATATAGAAACCACAACAGTCATATCGAAATCCCCAAGCATCATACAAATCCTTGATCCAAGCGATTATTCGGCAGTTGATTTGGAAATGAAGGATGAATTCAGGGATTATAATATTGGTGATGAAATAAAACTTATTAAAATCGATGATTACATTTACTTATTAAATTGACGTGATAAAATGAATATTGAAGAAAAAATTCAGCTGATTGAAGAAGGAACTTTGGAAGTTATAGACACAGAAGAACTAAAAGAAGTGCTTGAAAAAGACCAACCTATAGCTTATACCGGTTATGAACCTTCAGGTAAAATCCATTTAGGTCATGCAGTGACCGTACAGAAATTAAAACAACTGCAAAGTTTAGGTTTTAAAATTAAAATCCTATTGGCCGATTATCATGCATTTTTAAACGGGAAAGGAACAATTGAAGAAATATCAAAAACTGCCGAGTATAATAAAAAATGTTTTCAGGCTCTCGGTCTTGATGAAACAACTGAATTTGTTCTTGGATCATCTTTTCAGCTGGAACCTGAATACACAGATAAGGTTTATCAGTTAGCTACCATGACCACTCTGAAAAGAGCTAGACGAAGTATGGATCAGGTAAGCCGTGCTGATGATAATCCTAAAGTGGCCAGCGTGATTTATCCGATTATGCAGACTGTGGATATGGCTGCACTTGAAGTTGATGTTGCCCTTGGAGGAATGGAACAGAGAAAAATTCAGATGCTGGCACGTGAAAACCTGGAAAAGATTGGTGAAAATGTACCTGTCTGTATCCATACCCCACTGCTTCACGGTCTTGATGGTGATGCGAAGATGTCATCAAGTAAAGGAAACTATATTGCTGTAGATGACACTGTTGAAGTGATAACAAAGAAAATCAACAAAAGTTACTGTCCTCAGGGCGAAATTGAAGCCAATCCGATGATTGAAATAGCTGAAACCTTTGTATATCCCAATCAGGAAACACTGTTAATCAAAAGACCTGAAAAGTTCGGTGGAGACATTGAACTTACTCATGACGAGTTAATTAAAGATTACAGTGAAGGAAATTTACATCCGATGGATTTGAAAAATGGAATTAAAGATTTCTTAATTGAATTCTTTGCTCCGGTAAGAGAATACATGGAGGAAAACTGATGGTTGAAGAAAAAGAAGAATTTCAAATGGGTTTGCCCAATGGTGTTGGTGAGGCAATGCTTGCTCATGCAATTGAAAAATTCGATGTTAAACTGGAACATAGCGAATTTGGACCTATATTGATTGGAGAATATGATGAGCTTGTAAAGGCAAAAGATTTTCTGGAAAACGCAATCAGAGAAAGACTGGAAGAACTGGAAGGGAAAAGATAATTTTCCCTAACATCTTATTTTATTAGAGGATGCAGTCGGGACATATTCCCAGATATGGTGCAACCGCTTTTTTAATATCAGAAGATACCTTATTTACACCATTATTGGCATCTATTATTTCACATGTGAAGTTTTCAGCCAATTTCAAATAATTCCTTTTAACTCCGGTTAGGAATTCCTCATTTTCAAAGGTGTCATCGCCGGAAGTTCTGGCCACTGATTTTTTAACGTCAAGGTCAAGTAAAATCAGCAGGTCGGGTTTTTTAGCATATTTATTCAAGACTTCAATCCATTCAGCTGGTTGCTGGTATGCCAGACTGGAAATGAATGACCTGTCTGAGATGATGATTTTTGATTCGTCCTCAAGCTTATCCATTATTAGCATCCGGTCTGCCGCAAACAGCAGCCCCAATGTTTTTTGAATTCTCTGTGTTGTTGCGTCAGGTCTTTGTAAAATCTTTCGGATGAGTTTTCCCACTTCTGAATCTGTTGGTTCCACCAATGTTTCAACTCTGAATCCGTTTGCTTCCATCCAGTCCTTTAACATTTGAATCTGGGTTGATTTACCGGCACCGTCGATTCCTTCAAATACTATATACATATGATAGAATATGTTTTAATTTAATATATAATTAATTATAAAATTATAAATGAATATACGGTAAACAAAGGTGTAATTATAAAATGGTTTTAGAAGAATTATTAGCACCTGCAGGCTCTCCTGAAGTTTTAACAATTGCAGTCAATGCGGGTGCAGATGCTGTTTATATAGCGGGACATAAGTATGGTGCCAGAGCATATGCCAAAAATTTTAGTTTTGAAGAAATTGAAAAATCAATCAGATATGCTCATTTAAATGGTAGCAAAATCCATGTGACTGTCAACACGCTAATCAACAATTTTGAAATCGTGGAAGTTTTGAAATATCTGTTTAAATTATATCAAATTGGTGTTGATGCAGTTATTGTGCAGGATTTCGGACTGATCTGGCTTTTAAAGACATTTATTCCCGATCTTGAAGTTCATGCATCAACACAAATGGGTTTGAACAATTATTCCTCAATTAAATGGGCTGCCAAAAACAATATCAAAAGGGTTGTGCTTCCAAGAGAAGTTACTATTGATGAAATCAGAAAGACCACCTCCCAACTTGAAAAAGACAATATAGATATGGATATTGAAGTGTTTGGCCATGGCGCACTATGCTACTGTGTCAGCGGAAAATGTTATATGTCCTCATACAATAGCGGGAGAAGCGGGAATCGGGGAGCATGTGCCCAGCCGTGCAGACGAGAGTATCGTTTAAAATACAGAGGATATAATATTGGAAACGGATATCTCCTCTCAACACATGATCTTGCAACCTACAATAATCTAAAAGAAATCGGAGATGCAGGAGTCAAATCACTTAAGCTGGAGGGGAGAATGAAATCCGGCGATTATATCGGAACCATTGTAAACAGTTACAGAAATCTGATTGACGGAAATCTCGGAGACTATAAAAAAGATTTACACCTTGTTTTTAACAGACAGTTTACCAACGGGTATATGATGGGGGACAAACCAGGAGATGTAATGGGAAGAGGTCATTCCGGCCATGAAGGATTGTACATTGGAGACATTGTCGATATTGAAGGAACAAAGGTAACAATAGAAATTAAAAACAAGGAAATACCGGTTATTTTAGAGCCAGGGGATGGAATTGCATTTAAATACAACGGCAAAATCAAGGGAATATATCTGGAAAACATTATTAAACAGGATGAAAATGAAATCATCATAGACACCACCCGTCTTGTTAAAGTCGGGACAGAAGTGTTTATAAGCTATTCCAAATCGACACATGATTATTTAAAACAGTTCGAAAAGCAAACCGTTAAAAATAATGTTGGAATCGATTTGTCACTGACATGGGATGAAAATATGAATCTCTTCACCAAAGTTGAATTTCACATTGACGATGAATTAATTAATTTCAGACATAAAACATTGGAAAAATTCCAGAAAGCCAAAAATAAGCCTGTAACCGAGGAGGTTATTGAAAAACAACTCAAAAAAACTGGTGGAACACCATTTTACATCAACAACATTCGCTTCAACAATATGCCAAAAGATATTTTCATCCCTATACGTGAAATCAACCAGATCAGACGTGAGATTCTGGATACTGCAACAGACTTATTGCTTAATCATTACACTCCAACAAAAAAATCAGTTAAGGCAGTTAGAAAGAATATGACCCGCTTTATTGAGGAATATGAAACCGATTCCGGAAAGATTAAGAAGAAGACACCGAAATTATCAATTTTTATTGATGACATTGCACAGATTAAAGCCACTTCTGGATTTGATTTGAAAAGAATATATTTTGATGGAAACTGCCATTACAATAATCCTAACGATTACTTTAAAAACATTAAGGAAACTCTTAAACGTGGCAGTTTAATGGCTGCTCCAACAGAGTTCGTTTGGGTTTTATCATCATTCATATCCGAGGAGAATGCGATTAAATGCAGCGAAATCGTTAAGGAACTTGAAGATGATGGAATTATAATTTCGGTAATGGGTGATTTTCCGGCAATGGCCGAGATATTTGACTGCCCGATTTATGGAAATCACAATCTGAATGTATGGAACAGTTTCTGTGTGCGTAGTCTAAATGAATCCGGATTCAGTTCACTGATTTTATCCTCCGAACTTTCAGGAGCTGAAATCAGGAAACTGGTATGTAAAAATCATGACAAGAATATTGATTTGGAAATGATTGTTAATGGAAACCTTGAAGTTATTGTAAGTAAAGATGATTTCACCAACTTAAATGACGGAAAGGACTTTATCATCTCAAACAATGCCGATTACGCAACACTTGAGGATAAAAAAAGGAGAAAATTCAAATATAAAATATTTTTCGACTACACACGGCAAAGCCACATTATCAACAAGGACTGCCTGTGTCTGATTGAAGAGCTGAATGAGATTAAGGAACTGGGACTTGACTGTCTGATTCTGGACTGCAGATACTCCAATGAAAAGTATACCTCACAGATATTGTCAATTTATACCGAAGGACTTAAAAATAAGAGTGATGAGGAGTTAAGTCAATATAAATATCGGATAATGGATTTCTCCCAGTCCTACATTAACAAAGGCAATTATATTGAAGGAAGATTACACGAGGAAAAGTAAATGAGAATTCCTGAATTACTTGCACCTGTCGGGTCAAAAGACCATTTGAAAGTGGCGATAAATGCAGGAGCCAGTGCAGTTTATCTGTCGGGAAAGAACTATGGTGCCCGCAAGTACGCCGAGAACTTTACCTTAGATGAAATCGAAGATGCAGTAAACATTGCACATATTCATAATGTTAAAGTTTATGTGACCGTCAACACCATAATTAAGGAAAGCGAACTTGAAAACGTTATGAATTACCTGTCAAGGTTATATTCCATCGGAGTGGATGCTGTTCTGGTGCAGGATTTAGGTCTGGTTGAGCTGATTGGCAAGCATCTGCCCGGTTTAAAGATTCATGCTTCAACCCAGATGACCTGTGAAAATCAGCTGAAAATCGATTATCTTGAAAGTATGGGAGTTAAAAGAGTTGTTCTTCCCCGTGAAATGAGAAAAGAAGAAATAAAAAATCTGAAAACCAATATGGAGCTTGAAATTTTTGCTCACGGTGCATTATGCTACTCATATTCTGGGCAATGCCTGATGAGCAGTTTTAAAGGAGGTCGAAGTGGCAACCGTGGAACCTGTGCCCAGCCCTGCCGTCAGAAATATCAAATCAAAGGGATAAATAAGAAAGATTATTATCTCTCACCATGCGACTTATCGCTTTTAAATCACCTGAAAGAGATTTCAGAACTGAACATCAGCTGCATTAAAATCGAAGGCAGAATGAGGTCCAAGGAATATCTGGCGATTGTTGTAGGCAGTTATAAAAAAGCCCTGAATAAACTTAAAAGTGGAAAAACCGTTTCATCTGAAGAAATCCATTTAGTTTTCAACAGAGGATTTACAGAGGGTCAATTCTTAAACGCCTCAAAAAGAAGCTTGAGACCAGGCCATATGGGATTAAAAATAGGCAAAGTGATCAAAAGCAGTAAAAATCAGATTGCAATCCGAATAGATGATTCAGTTAAGACAATTCCCGAGAGAGGTGACGGAGTGTTAATCGTTAAAAATGACAATGATTACGGTTTTGAAATATCACAGGCCCCGTTAATAACAACCCTCAATCATTTCAATAAAAATAAAAACAAACCTGTAAAGGATTTAACCCGAAAAAATAAAGTTTTAATCATCAAAAAAGTATGGCAGAACAGACAGGCCGATTTTAATTTAAATGAATCTGAAGTGTATCTGACCAAAAGAAACAAACTGACTAAAAAAGTTCGGGAAATTGAAAATAAAAGTTCAAGTTTCGTTAAGTCCAAACTGATTTTGACCTTTTCACTTAAAAATAATTTCCCGATTCTAAAAGCAAGATTAACGCTTGCAAATCACAAACAGGTTAACAGTGAGGTTACGGGAAACACTCCTTTTGAAAAGCCTCTTAAAAAAAGCGTTACCGTTGACACCATTAAAAAACAACTGTCAAAACTTGATAAGTACCCTTATCAGATAACGCAAATCAACGTCAATTATGACGGAACGCTGTTCATTCCTATAAGTAAAATAAACGAGTTACGAAGAAATTTACTTGAAAAACTGGAAAAGAAAGTTATAAATCAGTATAAACATGATTATAAGCCTATCAAACTAAATAAAAAAGAATGTGAAAATTATAATGAAACCTTCAATATTTCATATTACACAAATAATTTAAATGACCTTGAAAAACTGAAAGGCGTTAAAAGAGTTTATTTAGAAATTCCTTCTCAGGACGACTCATTAACCCTTGGAAAATCAAGTTATAACATTAATTATATGGTAAATTTTATTAAAAATGCCTCAGAAATTTCATATGGTAGAGAATATGAATTAATCTGGAAATGGCCAGATATTGCTCATGATAGTCTGCTTAAAACCCTGAACAGGACAAGAGGAATATTGAATAAGATGCATTATTTCATACCTATTATGAGCAGTAGTTTTAACGGACAATACGGACCTTATTCAATGAATGTTGCCAATAACAGTACTATTGACTGTCTTTTAAACTACAAAGTCCTGACATTATCCCCTGAACTGCGCAGATGGGACTATGAGGACATAATAAGATATACTGAAAATCCTGACAGAATTGAACTGTTGGTTCAGGGATCTGTTGAGCTGATGAAAACAAGATATCCAATTTTATACGGAAGAGAAAATAAAAGGGATTATGAAAATTATTTGATTGACAGCAAAAACAACAGGTATCCTATTCACAAAAGCATTTCCGGTGAGGAACTGATTATTTTTGATGATCGCGAGCTTTCACTTCTTGAAGAAATTACCCACCTGAAAAATATTGGATACCAGAATTTCTCAATTGATGGGCGCTATAAAGACGATGACTACCACAAAATTATCAGCGTTTATATAAATGCATTGAATGGAAATATTGATAAAAAAGAGCTTGAAAAGTATAGTTTTAAAAATACAACTGCCAACTATTAGGAATACTTTTCTCATGCTCTTGGAAAAATCAGATATATATTGAACTATAATATTTATATTTATATGAAAGGGGTTTGGTAAAAATGCAAGGAGAAAGAATCACATTGCAAAATATTAAAGGAATAGGAGATAAAATCTCTGAAAAAATACTTAACAGTGTTGGAGGAGAAGAGGAACTCCAGAAAATTGTTGATAATGTTGATGTTGAAAAATTAGCCAACATTGAAGGAATCAGTCAGAGAAAAGCTATTGAAATAATGCATCAGCTACTTAATAATCCTGAAGAGGATTTTATAAAAAGCGACCGAGCAATGGAAATTTATGACGATATCATAAACAAGATTCTGGCCTATTCAAACACCTCCTACTCGAAAAATAGAATCCTCCTGCTTTCACCATCAAAGGATGTTGGAAAAATCAATTCAAATCTTGATTTTGTAATGAATGCTAAAGATCATGTTTCCAAACTCCCGATTATCAAATTAAGAGGATTGATGAAGAATCTGAAAGAGGTTGAACAAGCCAAACCTGAATATGATCCAAGCAAAGCAATTATTGTTGAAAGTGAAGAGGACAACTCTTATCTAACCGATTTGGGTCTGAACCAGTATTATCCCATAATTACCGCTACCGATTCACCGTTGCTTAAAGAAGAGCTTATGAATTATGATTTAGTATTTTACGTTTACTCCCAGGGAATACTTGATTTTGAAGGAATGCCTAACCTTATAATGATTAACATTGATGAAAATGATTATGAAATTGTTCCTGAAAAGATTATAAACTTTTTTATTCAGAATCTTGACCTGTTCACAAGAGTTTATGAAATACAGAAAATTCGAAACTGCGAAACCGTTCTGGGAGAAATCCTGCCGATTATTGAAGAATTGAATATTATTGATAAAAGCGAAGTAAACATTGAAGAACTTGTATATTCACTTAAAGATGAGATGGATGAAGAACTGGAAAAATCCATAAAACAAGTAGACCTTGAAGGAGATGAAATACTCAATCTATTAAACAATAACTTCCCACCAAAAATTAGCAAAATATTTAATGAAATCATCAGTAAAAGAAAAGAAATTATCCGCGAAAAAACAGGACTGAGTTTTGACCCGTACCTCAGGACATACCCTATCCAAATTGACGAAGCAGAAATTCAAAGAGTAACCCTGGAACAGTCATCAAGAAAAGAAAACGATATTTTTGACATTAAAAAAACCGCTGCAATTGAATTGAATTCAATTAAAGAACGTGCCATAAAAGAAGTAGATGATACCATCAGATTCGACTATGAATTCAGTTTAGGCAGTTTTGCATATGAATATGATTTATGCAGACCGGAATTCTGCGAAGAAATAAAACTGAAAGGAGCACTACACCTTGAACTTGCACTTGAAAAAGATAAGGATTACATTCAGAAAGTGGATTATCAGTTAACTCCTGATGAAAACATTGCCCTTTTAACAGGAGCCAACAGTGGAGGAAAAACAACCCTCCTTGAAACCCTGACACAGATATCAGTTATGGCGCAGATGGGGCTGCCAGTAAGTGCCGACAATGCTGAGATAAAATTATTTGATGAAATTTATCATTTTTCAAAGAAAAGATCACTTGATGCAGGAGCATTCGAATCATTCTTAAACGTGTTCATACCAATCGTCACCACCAATAGTGAAAAATTAGTATTGTTAGATGAACTTGAAGGAATAACCGAACTTGATGCAGCAGTTAAAATCATATC
>CACYBU010000200.1 GCA_902772665.1 uncultured Methanobrevibacter sp.
TCTCGTAATTCTTATAAGTAGTCTATATTTTAATCAATTTTTGTAGTAATTAATCTTTAATTTTATTGATTGTATTCATTATTTTTTCCAGGATTGTGCCCACAGTAAGTATTACAAAAAATTATAAACTTATTACTGGACAGTCCCAATAATCATATAGATGGTCCGGAACCTGAACAGTCCGAAGGAAATCTCCATGAAAATTTTACATGGCTAGCCAAGGATTCGGTATCCGGATTTTTAGAACCCTCCTACAATAATTTCTCAGATATTGATTTCTATGCAATCGTGCCCCAGAGGGTTGCCATTGCATATATTTTTGAAAATACCAATGATTATCACGTGAATTATCAGACAGATCTGACCGGTTTTACCGGCTTTGACAGTAATTATACTTACTATTCAAACGAATTCACATCAAAATACGATGAGGTTATTGGTGCTGTGGGAACTTACTTCAACGAAGAGAAAATCAGCTATTCATTTGACGTGTTTGTAAACGGAGATAAGATATACACACAAAACGGAGTCAGTGAATTCGCAGGATTCAGAACAATCGTTTTAAACAAATACATTCATGTAAAATCCGGAGACAGGTTCAAGGTTGTTTTTAAAAGCAATGCAGTTCCTTATCAGGCATACTCCAGAGTCCATTATATGGAAGGAATGTCTTTTGTAAGCAAAGACTCCTCAAGTTGGACAGATTTATTCCATCTAAACAAGACAGTTTGCCTTAAAGTTTACACCTTAACTGATGACAGCAAAATTATTAACAACAATGACATTTCCGTTGACTACTGTGGTGGGTTTTATTTCAGCGTTAAAGTTGTAACCAGTGAAGGGTGTGACGTTGTAGATGCTGAAGTTAAATTCAACATCAACGGCAAAACATACACTGTTTTAACTGACAGTGCCGGAATTGCCCGGATTAAAATTAATGAGGCTCCTGAAAAATACACGTTAACAACTTCTTACAATGGTCAAACCTACAAAAACACCGTTACTGTAAAACATGTCTTAATTGCCAGCAAGGTCACAGTTAAAAAGACAGCAAAGAAATTCAAACTGAAAGCCAAACTTAAAATCAACGGCAAGGTTGTTAAAGGCAAATATGTGACTTTCAAATTCAACGGCAAAACATACAAGGTCAAAACCAATGCAAAAGGTATTTCACAGAAAACTCTGAATAAGAAAATTATCAAAAAGCTCAAGAAAGGCAAAACCTACACCTTCAAGGTGACTTATCTTAAGGATACTATTAAAACAACCGTTAAAGTCGAAGGTTAGAGATTTAAACTCTCTAACTAATTTTTTTAAAATCAGAATCGAATGTAAGATATTGCAGATTTACAAAAATCCGGAAAGAAAACAAGTGTTGAATAATTAATTACAGCACCCATTATTTTTATATTTATTACATAAACTTGTTTTATTTTAATGCCTATTTTATATTAACATTAAAGATACATAATATTCAATTTGATTTAAATATGTGATATATATATGAATACAATTAAAATCTATCAAAATGCACTTTAGATTCATCATATCGTAATTTAACTTCACCTTCAACTGCAGGATAACCCACACAGATAACAGAAAATGGAATGCAGTAATCGGGAATATCCAAATATTCCTTTAATTTCAAAGTTCTATCCTCAATTGGATGAAAACCTAACCATACAGCACCCAAACCCTCATAAGTTGCCTGAAGAAGAATGTTTTCATTACAAGCTCCAAGATCCTGTTCAATCATCCGGATGACTTTGGCTCTATTAAGATTTCCCAAAGTTACAATCAGATGTGATGCACCGGCAGCAGGTTTTGCAAACTTATGCATCTTAGAAATAGCTGTTTTATCCTCAAAATCCGAAACAACAATGAACTCCCATGGTTGTGAGTTACATGAGGAAGGTGCCTGCATTCCTGCCTTTAGCAGATTTTTAATCATCTCATCACTAACTGTCTCATTTGTAAACTTACGAACACTGTGTCTTTTAAAAATCATATTCATTTAAAGTCCCCATAAATATTTTATACTTACTATCATTATATTATCTAAATTAAACATGCTTAAATTCATAAAATAAGTATTTAGGAATTCTAATTAGAACTTCGCCATGTGTTTCCGCATTTAGCGCATCTTATAAAATTAGTCGGTGCCTCATCAGCAGATCTGGTCTGCACTGTCCACCAGTAGCCTTTTGTACCTCCGCACTTATAACATGTGATTTTTGTTGTAGGCAAGGCAACATTGTTGTTGTCGGTTACAATTACCTTTGCCTGCGGGTTTTTTTCACCTTCCATATGATACTGCTTTTCCATATCTTCACGGGTCAAATTCTTTTCATAACCACATCTGCATTTTACCTTGCTTTTTTCAGGCATCAATATTGCTCCACAATCGGGACAGAATTCCATATTATCCAAACACCATTTGAAAGAAAATCTTTTTTGTAATATTATTTTAGTCTGCATTGTTTATATACTAATTGGTACTGATTAATTACACAATGAATTTAAAATATTGAAATTTCAGAATAATCAATAAAGGTGGTTTAAAATAGAAATAAATTAAAACCATAATTGTTCCTACAGAAATCTTACGCCTTTGAAGTATACTCTGCAATAACTCCGCACAATGTAATGATTGAAATAATTACAATTACAAGCAATATAAAATAATAAGATAATTATTTAATAACTATCTTAATTTTCTTGCTAATCCTATTGAAGAGATTATTTCCTTTAAATAATATTGTTGCTTTGTATTTACCCTTTTTGTTTAATTTTTTAATTTTAAACACTGCTTTACCATTTTTATTGGTTTTTACCTTGAATATTTTGCCATTAATTTTTAAAGTGATACAAACATTTTTTATTGCTTTACCTTTTTTATTTTTTAAAACAACATAATATACTTTAGTTTTATTTCTTTTATTAAATACTTTATTTTTAGCAATTAATTTTGGTGCATATTTTTTAATACATGAAATAAATGAATCTGAGACATTAAATATTTTTGAAATATTTAACTTTGTGATGGGATTATAAACTTCAATAAAATGAACTCCATTTGTTAATTTCAAATTTAAATCTGCCTGTGATTTTGCATCTGTTTTTAAATAATAAACTTTGCCGTCAATATTTAAGCAAAATTTCCTATTTGGAGAAAATCTCCCATCCTCTGAAAATCCATCACTATTCCAGTAGTAGCGATATCCAAATGTTATCTTTAGATTATAATAGTTATCATGAAGATGGGTTAAATTAAATTTAAAATTAATTCTGCCGAATTTAACAAAAGAATCAAAATATGCTGAAGTCATATAGTCCATCTGCCAGTTGATAACCTGATTATTAGACACGCCATTGCAAAATATAACTTCAGAATCATTTGTGAAATAGCATTTTTGAATGTTAATGTCATTAAAACAACAAATTGAATCTCCAGCAAATCTTGCATGATTGTGATAAAATTGGCATTGAAAAATAAATGTGCCTTTTCCAGAATTAAAAATAGCTCCTCCTTCTTTAGCAGTATTATTAATAAATATCAAATCAATTAACTGGGAATTATTACCTTCAATGTAAATACCCCCTCCAGATGAAGCAAAATTATTAATAAAAGAAGAGTTAATTATTTTCAAATTATTTCCACTGCAATAAATTGCACCGCCACGAAGAGAAGTAAACATTCCAACATAGGAATCATCATGAAATTTACCTGAATTGTAACTTACCGCATCATAACCATCATAGCCGAGTATATATGATGGATCACTATCAAAATAGAAATCAATAATTAACTCATTTACATGACGAGTGACCTGATTGCCATTTGCATTTATGAAAGTAATATTTTTAATTATAACATTATCTGATAGAATTTTAAAAATTCCTGATTTTCCCCTAGCATCAATCACATGTCCGTTTCCATTAATTATAATAGGTTTAACAATTTCTATTATTGTATTTCCATCATAAAATCGATAATCCTTAGTTAAATTAATTTCTGATTGTGAATCTATTAATTTTTGCAGACTATAAAATGAATTATTACAAAGATCTGTTGAAGCAGAATAACTACTATTGATGATTGGATTAAATAATAATAGTGTGCAATTCTTTAATGTTGAATTAAACTTTAAAATAGTAAATCCATCCTTATTAACTGTCAAATTATAAATTTCATTATTAATTTTTAAACAGAATGATTTATTTGCCACACCTGCAGAATAAGGAAATTTAATCATTAACTCATAAGTGTCATTATAGATATTTTCAACACCAAATTGTGGAATATCACTATATTTAAAGTTAATAAAAGATTCATAGTAAGTTGAATTGATTTGTGAAAATTCCCAATAACCCCATAAAAAAAGTGTGGAATTATCTTCACCATGATTATTTAAAAAAGTGGAATTGATAATCTTTACATTATCATACTTTGTTTGATAAATCCCCGCTCCAAATGAAGATGAAGTATTGTTTAAAAACCTTGAATTATAAATAGTGGAATTATTCCCATTTAAATAGATGGCCGCCCCACAATATGCCTGATTATTAATAAAATCAACATTTTCAATGAATAAATTTCGACAATTGGAATAAATTGCTCCACCTAAAGAAGCATGATTATTTTCAAATTTACAATCACTAATCACAAGAGAGTCAGCACTAGAATAAATTGCACTTCCAATTTGATGATTTGGATTAGTTATTAAATAATCCGTATAATCTTTAAATACATTGAAATCATCGACAATAACTGCATAAAAACTATTCCCATAAGTGGATAAATTAAACTCGCCACATCCGGCATTTAAAAAATTAAGATTCCTGATTACTACATCATTTGACTTAATGTTAAAAATTGATGATTTGTTTAAAGCATTGAATGTATGGTTATTCCCATTAATAACAATGGATTTATCAATTACAATTGGATTATCCCCTTCATGATAAGTATAATCATTATTTAAATTAATTTCACCACATGTTGAATTATTAATAAGCTTTTGAAAATCACTGAAAGAATAATCTTCATTTGATTGATCAAGTGAAACAACGGAATCATCACAATCATAAAACTGCAATTCATCATCTGTAATATTGTCATCTGCACTTACAAAAGACACACTTAAAAAAATACATAAAAATAAAAGAAATACCCATATTAACCATTTCTTTTGCTTAAACATAGTTCTCCCTCCATCAAAAAATGAAATAAAATCAACAATATTAATAATTATAATGTGAAGTTAAATAAACATTACTATAAAAAAAAGTTTTAATGTGAAAGGACTCATCCTTCCACCATTATCAGCTTGCCCGTAGCAGGGTCTTTATAGACTTTACCCATCTCGGTATAGCCCTGACCTGATGAATTTGAAGTATCAGGTGTTTCGTTTAACTGCTGACCCTGATCTACTTCTGTTGTTTTCTGCTGCTGCATCTGTTCCTGAATGTTCTGCGTAGGGTCAATCATTGCCTGCATATTCCAGCTTATGATAACAAAAACTAAAAAACCAACTGCAATAACAAGCATTGCAGCTACAAGATTGGATGTGCCTGCCATTGGGTCTTCTTCAACACGTTTGGATCTTCGTCTTCCACCTTTTCTTACCATAAGAACCACTAGTTATTCATTTTATCAAGTACTGCATCAATCAGTGCATCCAAGTCTGAGAGATATCTGTCATACCATCCTGATCTGACTTTACCGATTACATAACATAATGCACCTGAACCTATACCTACAATTGTAGTGTTGAAGGCAACTGTAAGGGATGATGCAAGCGTGTTAATGTCTCCTGCGCCCAATGCGGCAAGACCCGGACCCATTGGGATTAATGTACCCATCAGTCCGAGGGTTGGTCCGATACGGGTGATAATGTCAGTTTTCTGTAAATTATTCATTGTTTTTTCTTCTTCAAATTCGAATAATTTACGTGCAAGTGCTTCTCTTGAAGAATTTCCCAATTCTGATGAAGAAGCAATTTCTGTCAGTACTTTCTTTTGTGCTTTTGGAATTTTAGCATTATTTATTAGATTTTTCAATTCATCACAAGATGATGCGTTATTAATTTCATAAATCAAATCCCTGATTGTTCCTACAGGAACTTTGCGCCTTGAAGTATACTCTGCAATAACTCCACCCAATGTAATGATTGAAATAATTACAATTACAAGTAATATAATAAGTACAGGTATTGTTAAGCTTTGTGAGATTACATCAAGGGAACCTGTTAAAAACTCTCCGCCGGGAATATTTAAAACCATATATTTTCACCTTAAAATATTTCTACCTCTTTTATTCAAAACGATACCACCGACAAGTAAAATAGCGAATGCCAGAATTACCATCAGCATGTCTTGGGGAGAACCCATTGTAATAGGACTTTGAGTTTTGGATAATACTCCGGCAATATTTGGTATGACAATTGCTGAAAGTAAGAAATATGCACCAAGTAAAAGCATGAAATTGCCCAGTACAATCGGATAAGGCCGGTTGATTATTTTAATTATTGTATTTGATGCAAGATAAGTTACAATCATAACAGCTACAAGGGCTCCTGCTGCATACCAACTTAAATCAAGTGAAGTAACTCCTATTGTCGGTGCGACGATTAAGACACTTGCAATAATTGAACCGAAACAGCACGGACATGGTGCAATAATTGCCAGGGAAGTTGCAGTTGATGTGTTTTTGTCATGTATTTTCCACTCTCTGATAGTGAACAGACCGGCAATAATCATGATTAATGCCATGATAATGTAGAATATTGTATTATAACTGTAAATTGCCTGAATTAACTGCTCTGAATACAGTGAAGCAATAGCAGAAATAAGCACAACCCCTCCACCGTAAGCGATGCAAATTGCTGTGAATAATTTTTTAGACAGATTGGCCAATCCTGAAGCCAATCCTATCTTAATACCGAAAACAAGAACAGAAGCAAAGATACCAACCTGCCATAATACACTCATCATATCCATAGTAAAAATTCCCCATACATTTCAAATTAAATTTAATTAATTACAATTTATTATTAATATACTAAAATATATAAAAGTTATCTGATGCAATGTGTATGTCACATCATCATTAATTATTATATTAATCATTACTACATTAAAAAGTTAAAGTCAAAGAAAACATTAATGTATATTATCAAAGATATTATAATTATATTAAAAATTTTAATGAGGCAAAATAATGTTTTGGAACGAAGAAATCGAAACAATGTCAAGGCAAGACCTTGAAGAACTACAGTTAAGAAAACTTCAGTCTACTGTCAAAAGAGCATTTGAAAAAATATCCTATTACAATAAGAAATACAGTGAAGTTGAAGTTTATCCGGAAGATATAGAAACTTTAAAGGATATTGAGAAATTACCATTCATAACAAAAGACGACCTGAGGGAAAGTTATCCTTTTGGACTTTTTGCAGTTGATATAAAGGAAATCAAGGAACTTCACTCATCATCCGGAACAACCGGTAAACCAGTGGTGTCAGGATACACAGAAAAGGATCTGGATACCTGGGCGGAAACCATCGCACGTGGCCTTACAATGATGGGAATCGGTGAAGATGACATTCTTCAAAATACACACGGATACGGAATGTTTACCGGAGGATTCGGTGTTCATTACGGATGCCATAAAGTCGGAGCTGCAATCATACCTATTTCAACCGGTCAGACCCGCAGACAAATCGAAATAATGAGCGATTTCAGAGCGACCGGACTGATTTTTACACCATCATATGGAATCCACCTTGCCGAAGTGGCTCTTGAAGACGGAATTGACCCAAGGGATTTAAACATCAAAGCTATTGGATTCGGAGCGGAAGGATGGACCGAAGAGATAAGACACAGAGTGGAGGAACTTTTCGCAACCAAAGCATATAACATATACGGACTCACCGAACTCATGGGTCCCGGTGTCGGTGTTGAATGCTGTGCTCAGAAAGGACTGCATATTGCAGAAGACATTTACTATCCTGAAATTATCGATCCGAATACTCAAAAGACACTTGGTGAAAATACTCCCGGCGAACTGGTACTAACAAACCTTGAAAGGGAAGGAATGCCAATTATCAGATTCAGAACCAAAGATCTGACCAGACTCACATATGAAAAATGTGAATGCGGAAGGACACATGCCAGAATGAGCAGAATAACCGGCAGGTCAGATGACATGATTAAAGTCAAAGGAGTAGCTATTTTCCCATCACAGATTGAAAAGGCACTGCTTAAAATAGGTGATGTAGAGCCTCACTACATGATTATAGTTACAAGACCCAATACCCTGGATGAAATTGAAGTGAAAGTGGAAGCGTCCCAGGACATTTTCTTTGACGGTGTAAAAGAAATGATGGAGATTCAAAATAAAATCAGAAAATCCATTGAAAACGAGACAGGAATAAACGTTAAAGTAACTCTTGTTGAACCGAAAACCTTACCTAGATTTGAAGGAAAAGCAAAAAGAGTTATTGATGAAAGGAACTTACATTAAAAAAAAAGGTGACACTTTATGAAAATCAAACAGTTATCAATATTTTTACAAAACAAAATGGGCAGTTTATACAAACCTCTGGAAGTACTGACCGTAGCTGACGTTAACATCAGAGCAATGTGCATGGCAGATACTTCTGAATTTGGTATTTTAAGACTTGTGGTTGATGATCCCCTTAAGGGAAAAGAAGCGCTTGAAGAAAATAATTTCCTGGTTAAAATCACAGATATCATCGGCGTGGAGATGACCGACACCCCTGGAGGTCTCACCACAGTTTTAAGAGTAATCAAAGACAATTTAATTGACCTGGAATATCTTTATGCTTTCAGTCATGAAAAAGAGGACAAGGCTATTCTGCTTCTGCATTCAGATAACATTGATAATCTAATTCAGGTTTTAAATGACAATAAAATTCCGATTGTCCCCTCCAGTGAAGTTTACAATTTATAAACTTCAATTTTTATTATTCTTTTTTAACAGTTCCATATCCTCTTCCAACTGCTCAAGTCTATCATCATATTGATCCAGAGTGTTTTCAAGTTCCTTGATTCTTAACTCTTCATAGCTAATGCCGTTGTCTGATTTAACTTCTCTAAAAATCATGATAAATAAAATCATTCCCAAAACATCACCGAATAACATCAGAGGATAAATATCATTTATATATGGAACAGAAATATTCGGAGGAGTTAACACAATAATAAGCATCATTTCAAATCCAATATATAAAAACATCAGAATAATTGCAAATCTTCCTCTTAAAAATTTTTTGCCATTTAAATAATAAATAATACTCCCAATAAATCCTGCAATAACTGTGGCCAGAGAACACGGCAATCCAGTAACTCCCCCTTCAATGAATCTGAATCCACCGGCAACTAAACCGGATGGAATGCCAACAAAAGGCCCTCCGAACAGTCCGGCAATTAAAATGATTAAATCTCTAACATTGGCATAGGAACTGTTAACTGGAATAGTGTATTTAGATGCAATGCAACCTAAAATACTGAAAATTACAAATGTGAAAAACAAATCCTTTTTAGTGAATTTTTTATGCATTATATTTTTAAAAAAGTCTGTTCTGGTTGCAATAAGTACCAATATCAAAAGAACTGAGAGAACCTTGAACATGTTTAGGAAAGGCGTGAAAAAAGCTTCAGTATTAGTACTCTTATTAAAATAAGAAATAATAATACTGAAAAGACCTATGATAACCAGATATCCTATTTCATAAATCGCACTGTCACCCAGATTTCTAAACTGAGGCAGTCTTGTTGAGATAAATCCAAAAATAATAATCGCCGAACCCATTGTTAAAATATTATTAACTATAGGCCAGCTAATTTTAAATACATTATTAACATAATAAAATTTAATCAAAAACCCGTAGAGGACAATATTTGATATGAGCAACAGTAAAAAAATTACAAAAAGGACTAAATTTCCATAATTTATCCTTATCTTATTATTGCTCATAAAAAAAACACTCCCCATTAAAAAAAAAATGTTTATTTTTCAATGACAAAACCATGGTTCTGTGCTTTAGTAACAAAGACTGTTCCGTTCTCTCCAATAATTTCTCTGGTTTTTTCCACTATGAATTCATTTGACTCATCAAATACAGTGTATAACACCGGCCCGAATGAAGAAATGCCCACACCATATGCTCCCGCCTTTTCAATAGCCTGCATGGTAGGCAGATAAGTGGCATCAAGAGAATGTTCCAATTTATTGAATCCGACTTTTTGAAGTTCACTGATAGCCCATCCGAAGTTTTTAATATCCTTTTCAAGCATGAACGGTACAAGATTCATTAAAATCAAGTGAGATACCTGTTCCACTTCCTCTTTTGGAATAGGACAATAAGTCTGGAAAACATCCACCTCATCATCACCTTCAACATGTGTCTCGATTTTGGGAATTGCTATTAAAATTTTCCACTCCTCTGGAAAATCATATCTTGCAATTAATGTGGCAGGTTTTGCTTTTGACGCTCCTGACGGTAAAAATAAAGGTTTTTCCTCTTTACTATGGCCTCCGTCCAAAATAAATCCTCCCAAATCATGAGTGTATGTTCCGATTCCGGAGGTTCCACCTCTTCCGACAATACTGCTTAATTCTCGGCTTTCCACTTCAATACCCATTGTTTCAGTAATCAGGTGAGCTGTTGAAACAGCGATTTGAGTTCCGCTTCCAAATCCGGAATGTGGAGGATATGTTTGATGAACAGTGAATTTAAATCCTGCGTCAATGTCAAAATATTCCATGGTCTTTTGAGCCGCATTGGGGATTTTTTCCCTGCATTCCTCAATAGCCTCTTCATCATATACACTGTCAGCGAATTCAAGTTTAATTCCACAATCTATCTGTTCAATTTCCAATACAAACTGCGGATCAGCTAAAGCCAAACCAATACCACCATCAACTCTCCTATATGACCCGTTCAGGTCAATTAGAGACATGTGTATTCTTGAAGGTGCTTTAATAATCATTTTCATCACATCCATTAAAATAATTCACTATTAATCTATGTTAAAAAAAGTATAATAAAGTTTTGATTTAAAAATCAAGGCTGTCAACAACATTTACCAGTTTTTGCGCCAAATCACAGGAAACCTCAAATTCCTCACAGGAATAA
>CACYBU010000201.1 GCA_902772665.1 uncultured Methanobrevibacter sp.
AGCTTATTGCCCCATTCCAATGGAGGAAACTTTTCCTACGACTCTTTAAAGAAACTTAAAGAAGTTAATGCATCTATGGGGTTAATGCTTGAAAATTCATCAGAAAGGCTAATGGAACTACCTACACACAACAAAAGTCCTGGAAAAAATCCTGAATTAAGATTAGAAACAATAACTAATGCGGGAAAGTTAAGGATACCATATACAACAGGAATATTAATCGGTATTGGTGAGACAGTAGAAGAAATAGCTGATTCATTATTTGCTATTAAAGAAATTAATGATGAATATGGACATATCCAAGAAATCATCATCCAAAACTTCACATCCACACCAGACATTGAAATGTGTGACTGGCCGGAACCTAGTCTTTTAGATATGATTAGAACCGTGACAGCCGCTACATTATTGTTCAGTGACAGTGATGTCAGTATTCAAGTCCCGCCAAATTTAAATTATGATACCGCACAAGTATTCCTGTTATGTGGAGCTGATGATTGGGGAGGAGTATCTCCAATAAGTCAAGATTATGTAAATCCAACATCTCCATGGCCAACATTGGATACTTTAGATGATTTGACCACAGATGCAGGTTTTGATTTAATAGAAAGATTATGCATTTATGAAAAATATGTTGACAAAAAATGGTTAAATGATTCCCTATTAGAAAAAACACTTAATCTATTAAAGCATCTATAACTACATGCTCCACTCCAGGAGCATATTTTTTAATTTTATTTATTTTTAAAAGTTCCACTTCCCTATCACCGGCAGCTTGCTTTATGCGTGAAATTGGCCTTGACCCAATCAGCTTTTCAGGAACCGTTTCATGATAATGAATTATTCCTCCTTTATTTAAACTTTCAATAGCTACTTTTAAATAATGATGAGTTGTTTTAACATAGCCCATCAAAATACGATCCGCTTTATAATTAGGAGTTTCAACCAAACAATCCCCTAAAACGGGAGTTACATTATCACATTTATTTAGTTTAATGTTTTCACACAAATAATAGTAAGAATTAGGATTTATTTCAATAGATATTACCATTTTAGCATTAGAATGAACACCAATAGGGATAGAAAAATAACCAATGCCTGCAAACATGTCCAATACTGTTTCATCATCCTGAACCAACTTAGCTATCCTTAAACGTTCGTTTACATTACCTTTTGACCACATTACTTTAGACAAATCCAGTTTAAACAAGCATTTATTTTCCTTATTAATCGTTTCAGTTTCACATCCATACAAAATCTTATAGACAGGTTCTCTTTTTGTCCCTTGGATATGATTTATCTTCATAATAGTTTTAACATTGTGTTTTTTAGCCAATTCATCTAAATTGTCAGGAATATAATCTATAATTAAAATATCTCCGATTTTTTTATATTTCATTACAAAATATATATTGATTAGATTGTATTTAAAAATTATTACATGAAAAATATATCCACATATAAAAATTTATCCATATTAAAAATATCCTACCAAGCTATTAAAAATCATATAAGCCATAAATATGAATTTAAGTGTTAAAAATTGTTATAATTAAAAACTGAGTAATTTAAATACTTTAAAAACAATATTGGATATTTAGGTGATTACGATGCCTCATGGACAAGACCTAGCTTTCAAACATATTTCAAAAAATCATTTAAAAGAACTCATTAATTTACTTCCAGAAGACATTAACATCGAAATCAATGAAAAAACAGAAATTGAAATACTAACTGAAGAGCAAATTTCGATTGAACCATCATTATATAGGCCAGACCTAATTGTCCGAATTGGAAACCTAATATTAATGATTGAATATCAAAGCACATATGTTCAAAAAAACGAAAAAAAACGATACAAAGCATATATTTCAAATTTCGACTACAAGAATAACAAAAAAAATCAAAAAATAATATTTTTTGTATTATCAACAGCAGAATATACAAAAATGGCTACACACAGCATTAACAAATGGGATACTTGGCACTGTCCTATTTCATACTGATGCTGAGGTTTTGTATCGACCATTTCGTTTCATCCATCGTATGTTGTTAAGTAAAATTCTGTTTATTGCTCTATGATAATAGTTACGAAAATTTTTTTAATTTTTCTGGGAAATGTTATTTTTGTAGAAT
>CACYBU010000202.1 GCA_902772665.1 uncultured Methanobrevibacter sp.
ACCTTCCAATGACTTTATCTAATATTTGTTTATCTTCATCTGTATCGGCATAGAATCTTTTTAATTTAAATAAAGTCTTTGCGAATTTTATTGCAATTTCATGAGAATTTTGGACAGTGCCTGAATAAAAATTATAAAGAGAAAACAATTTTATATGATAATAATAAAATAATTACATCCGCTTCAACTATAAATAGCTAATGTGAGCGGACGAAAACCTAAAATATGATTATTTAACCCTCAAGGTCTTTTTAACCTTGTCTTTCATGTAAATCACGGTTAAAGTGTAGTTTTTACCTTTTTTGAGCTTTTTGATGATAGAATTTTTGATTTTAAATGTTGCAACACCTTTCTTGTTGGTCTTTGCTGTGATTTTCTTGCCCTTGATTTTTAAGGTTAACTTTTTGCCTTTGAGGTACTTGCCGTTGACCTTTTTAAGGGATGCCTTGATTTTAACGGTTTTAACTGACTTTTTAGTGTTTATGTTTTTAACTGTTATGATTGATTTGACAACTACCATGTTTTTAACTGTTATACCCCCATAACTGGCTTTTACTGTGTATTTACCCGGTTTCAGGTTAATCTTTAAACTCACATAACCGTTTTTATCAGTTGTTCTGGCATAAGTCTTACCAGCAATTGTGAATTTAACTTTAACACCTGCACCTACAGGCTTACCGGTGCTTGTGTATGCTCTAACCTTATAATACTTACCAGCAGTGTACAATTGAGTCCAATCCCTATTTTCCATAAGACGGTTGAATATGTAAATCTTGTTTTTGGCGATTTCTCCTGTTTTAGGGTTTACTGCCTGGATGATATAATTCCCAGGACTGAAATTAATGTTTAATCTGGAAATTCCGTTCGGAAGAGTAGTTGCCGTGAATGACTTATCATCGATTTTGAATGTGACCTTGGTATCTGCAAGAACTCTGCCATTAGAATCTAGGAAAATTGCAAAGTACTGAGTAGAAGTGCCGTGGAGTTTGGTAACGTTAATTCCTGAAACTGTTGATTTAATCTCAACCGAAACATTCAGTGACTTTGACCGGTACTTATCAGACCCGTTATAGGTAATTTGTGCAGCGTAATTGCCTGCCTTAAAATCTAAACTCAAATAAGCAATACCCTTTTCATCAGTTGTAAGTTCATAATCATTATTATTTAATCTAACATTTATGATTTGATTATCAATCGGGTTGTCGCTTGAATCTGTTAAAATCACATCCAACCTTTGAGAGCATTTATAAAACATGCTGATGTTATTGGATTTAAGGTTTACATCAATTTTATCAGCAACCTTAAACGAACCTGTGACTCTTTCAGTGGTGTAGTTTTCATCTCCCTCATAAACAGCTTCAAAATCATGAGTTCCAATTGCCATCTTACCGACAACCAGACTGCCTTTGCCGTTGCGTACACTGACATCATATTGGCGGGAATTCAACTTAACTGTAACCTTATCTGTAATGTTTTCACTGCCTGAGGTCAATTTGACATTGACTGTGACCCTTTCATTTACTGTCACATCCTTGATTTCAACAGCAAGCTTTGCTCTTTTCTGTGTGAGATTTAAAACATAATCTGCATCTGACGGGTAATAGTTCTCATCACCGGAATACTTGGCCTTGATAGTGTAGACGCCTGTATTCAATGGTGAGATGTACCATAATGCAGTTGCCTCATCAATCTGTTTGTTTCTTGAAGTGTAATGACCCGGCATGCTGAATGAAACAACACCAGTTGCATTCTGTGATATGTATGCATAAATCAGGATATTTTCACCGATAGTCGCATCAGCTACAATACAGATAGTGGAATTAGCCTTAAACACTTCAAACTCACTGGAGTTGGCTGATGTGACATGATAAGCATCACCATTATAGAGGGCAGTCAGATTGTAACATCCTGCATTCAAACCAGCTAACTCCAAAACCACCATGCCATTTTTTATGCTTACGGTTTTAGAAATATCTGCGATAATAAATGTTACATTGCCTGTTGCATTATCATTCAGCTTTGCAATGGCTTTGAAATTCTCACCATAAGTAATATTATCTAATGTTAATATTAAATCACTTCTCAAATCCCTTATATAGAAACTTGACTCTAGAGAGTTAGGATTATAGTTTTTATCACCATTATAACTTATTTTGATTAAGTGGTTTGCTCCTGAAATGTTTTTTATGATTAATACTGCCTGATTGTCTTTGATTTTAATATTATATTTTTCACCGTCGAGAACAAATATTACCTCGCCACTGGTGTTGTTGGATAGTGTCAAGGTAATATTTGCATCTTCACCAGAGACTACATTACTAACAACAAAATCAAATATAGAATCCGCCTTATCAACCTTAAATACACATGATTTACTTGTAGAGTTGAAATAATGATTAGTGTAAAATGCATCTAGGGTGTAGGTGCCGGTATCAATATAATTTAGGCTAAATTGTGCTTTTCTACCAGTAATAGCTACAACCTCGCTTGAAATATCATTAACTGTGAAATTGACATAACCTGTTACGTTTTCATCAAATTCAGCAGCAAATGTTACAGGACTTGCATAAGTAGAATTTGTTGATGTTAAATTGAATAAGATTTTTTTAACTTTCAAATTATTTGTTATTGTTTTATTTTGATAGGTTGCATTGATTTTATAGTTGCCGCTTTTAAGGTTTAGTTTGAAGTATCCGTAACCATCATCATCAGTAGTGACAGTGTATAACTCATTTTCGAAAGTGATTGTCACTGTTCTTGATGGTAGCGGTACACTGCTTGATTCAATCAGCCTGAATGAATAATTAAAGTCATTATATTCATATGATGTAACGTCTTCGCTCATCAGTATGAATTCATCGGC
>CACYBU010000203.1 GCA_902772665.1 uncultured Methanobrevibacter sp.
AGTAAACTTTTTACTTTAATAATTCCACCTCAGTTGAATAAATAATAAAAATAAATAATAATTATTACAAATATATTTGAAATTAACTGAATATATATATTAAATATATATTATATATATTGTTCTTTAATCAATTACTTTTTCCATAGTTGAATTTTGGTTTTCAAAAAATTTCAAAAAAATATTTTGAACACAAATAATATATAATCTTGATATGGATGACATGTAACTCCATTAGTTGATCTCCATTCTTTAAACTAAGATTAAGCTAACCATATAATCTTATGGTGCCCTCGTTACCATAAGGAATCTGAAAGTATATCAATAATAATGAATAATTCAAATAAATTCCAACAAAATATTCATCAACCAACAATTCATTATTAATATGCAAACCATATCTATCATACATCCATATCTACCTATGGTTTAAAAATTTAACCCCATATGAACCAGTCCCGTAATATACTTTTTCCTAAACCCTCATTCTCACCATTGAATTTTTAAAATATAACTACTTGGATGGGCATAAATCATTAAATCCCAATACAGAAACAACACTCCCATATTTTACCAATTTTTTTTTAAACAAAATTTAATCACACCAAAAATCTTCAATCGGGAATCAATTAATATATCAAATCACAAAAACAAATTCCTATAATATATCAAATAGGATAATACTTAAAATTTTCGAGATAATGGATTAAATATTTTATTAAAATCCTCATATGAAATAATTTATTTAAAGCCAAATATCATCAAAGCTTGCAATAATTTACTATAGTTCACCATCAAACACCAATTTAATTGATGACAATATTCAGCAAAATAATTCTATACGAAATTAAATTTTACATTAAACAATACATGTAGTTAAAAAACCATTTAATGTGGATTAAATTTAAATAGCGGACACTTCCATAATTATTATATGATATTAAAAAAACTCATTTTTAAAAGTTTAGAAAAATTGTATGAACAAGCAAGTTCCTTATTAAAAACACTATAATATGGGAATACTAAAAAAGTTACTCCACTAACAACCTCCTGTTAAGAGTAAAAAAAAAAGATTATTTAACAATAATATTAATCTTTTTAATAACTTTATTATAAGTATTATCCCCATTAAAAATAATGTTTGCTTTATGTTTTCCTTTCTTGTTTAATTTTTTAATTTTAAACAGTGCTTTACCATTTTTATCTGTTTTTGATTTAAACACTTTACCTTTAATTTTTAAAGTAACCCATGTATTTTTCATTATTTTACCATAGTTATTCTTTAAAATCATGGAATACTTTTTAATTTTAGTTTTTTTATTGAATACCTTATTTTTAGCAATTATTATAATTGTAGATTTTTTAATTTTATTATTATCAGTTAATGGTTTTGAAACATTAACTATATCAGAAATACTTAAATTTGTGATAGGATTATAAATTTTAAGACAATGCATCCCAATACTTAAATTTAAACTTAAATTAACCTGTGAATTTGAATCAGTATGTAACTTATAAACATTATCATCAATATTTAAGTAAAATGTTTTATTTACAGAATAACCATAATGATCTTCTTGAAAATCATATTTAGGATTACAAACCGGAGAAAGGCCGAAAACTATCTTCAAATTATAATAATCATCATAAAGATATGTTAAATTAAATTTAAAGATAATTTGACCAAATTTAACAAATGAATTAAAATAAGTAGAATTCATATTATCAAAACTCCAATTTCCACCATAAAATATAACTCCTTTAGACTCATTAGTGAAGTTACAATCCTGAATATTAATATCATTATTGCTACAAATACAATATTGCCAATATTGAGTATTCATTAAATTAAATCGGGAATGAGAAATAAATGTATTTCTTCCATGATTAAAAATAGTTCCTCCCGCATATGCAGTATTATTAATAAATAATAAATCAATCAACTGTGAATTACAACCTTCAATATAAATAGCACCCCCTGATTGGGCATTATTATTAATAAATGAAGAATTAACTATTTTTAAATTATTCCCACTACAATAAATAGCACCACCCTTAAAAGAAAAATTAGAACCCGTATAAGATTCATCATAAAAATCACCTAATTTATAAACAACAGCATTATACACCTCATGACTATGAGTAGTAGGTGTGAAAATAATAGGTTTTATTATAATTCTTCCATTCTCATAGAGAGGAATACAATTTGCATTTATAAAAGTAATATTTCGAATTATCACATTATCAGCAGTAATATTAAATATCCTAGACTGGTTTTGTGCATCAATAATATGCCCATTTCCATTAATAACAATCGATTTATTGATAAGAATGCCCTCAGTAAAAATAGAATCAGTATAATTATCATAAGTATAATCTTTCTTTAAATTGATTTCATCATCAACTGAATTATTAATCAACATTTGAAGGTCATTGAAAGAATTCCCCTCATTATCCTCATTTGATTGATTAACTGAAACTACAAAATCATCATAAGTAGAAACATGCAAATTATCACCTGAAATATTATTATCTGCACTTATAAGAGACATACTTAAAAATATACATGAAAATAAAAGCAATACGAATATTAACTTTTTTTGATTAAACATATGTTTTCATCTCCTTTATTATTATATTTAATATTATATATACTATTTAATTTTATTGATTTTTTTCAAATCTAAAATACCCCACCATAAATGACAAGCAACTAACAAATCACCATCATCCATCAACAAACTTTATGATTATCCATTTCTAGAAATCAAACCCGTACCACTCACTATGAATGCACCAAAATCTAGGGCTCTATATAATATATTATCCGGTCAGTCATTCAATACTCTGTAATTCAAAATAAGATCATTTCCCAAAGTATAGCAGTCAGTCAGCTCGAGTTTTACTGCTTCATCCATTGTATTAAAACCCGCACCGTCGAAAAATGTCTTGGAATTAACTCCTCCAACTACCATCGGTGCAATACATATGCTGATTTCATCAATAAGACCAGCTTTTATCATTGAAAAGTTAAGTGTGGCACCTCCTTCGAGCATCACTTTTTCAATGCCCTCCTCATGAAGATAGTTCATAAGGGCTTTAAGGTCAACCCTTTTGCCTCCTGAAAAGAAAAACTGTACTCCACGGTTTTTGAGAGTTTCATAATTTTCTGTCTGCATATATTCTTCCTTATACTCATTGGCTCCTGCAATGATGGTTTTGGCATCAGTGTTTGTGACTCTTGCATCTGGAGGTGTCCTGCATCTGCTGTCAACGACAATGCGAACAGGATTGTCTTTGGGTTTGGCGTCGATTTTGTGAACGGTAAGTCTGGGATCATCTGCTTTTACAGTACCTATACCCACCATTATCCCGTCACATTCCTTTCTGATTTCATGTACTCTTTTCAAATCCTCTTTTCCTGAAATATTGGAACTTCCAGTATGTGTTGCAATTTTCCCGTCCAGAGTCATTGCAGCATTCAGTATTACGTAAGGTCTCATTATTTTACTCTCTCATTATATATGATAAAACATTTCCTTGATGTGCAGGAAGTTCATGAGTGTCTGGTTTTCAAGCATTCCTGGCATTACTAGGGCAACTAAAATACCTAGTGCTCCAAAGAACAGTCCTATTGCCCAGATTATTTTAACTGCATCTTTTTCTGCAATCGGTCTTCTTAAAACCAGTCTGATTAATGACTTGAAACCAGTTTCAGGCCTTATCAGTTTTCCTTCATCGTTCAATTGTGTCGGTTTCTGCTGCTGACGGTTCATGACACCTGCGGAATAGAATTTTAATGTGGCATCAATGATGTTCGGCATCAATATAATAAATGCAATCAGTTTTACACGTCCGATAAATGCAATGCAGACAATTGCCGCTCCGATAATCAATGTACCGGTGTCACCGGGGAAAATTTTTGCGGGATATCTGTTGTAGTATAAAAATGCAATAAGTGCACCGAGCATACTCATTGAAATGATGGTAACGTCGTATTTTCCAAGCAGTATGCATGCAACGGTAAGTGAAGCCATTGAAATGATGCCCAGACCGGATTCAATACCGTTCAGACCTGCAAGCATGTTTGTCAGGTTGGCACCTATTGATAAAGCAATCGGAATTGTAATTAAATATAAAAGTCCCACGTTGGGTGGTGCTACCCAAATCAGTGGAAGACCCGCTAAAAACAGAAGGAAAAATTTCTCCTTTGATGAAAGTGCAAGTAAATCATCAACAATACCTATCATTCCCACAAGCAGAATAACAACAAGTACGATAACTAGAGGGAATGTTAAAATGTCATGCATATAAATTCCGGAAAACATTCCGATTATAAAACCGAATAATATTCCAAATCCTCCCATTTCAGCTACAACGGGCTTCCAGGATTTGTGAATATCTTTTCCGACAATATCTGCCTGTTCGAGTTTGCGGATAATCTTCGGCATGGCCAGTCTGGTCACCGCAAAGGACAGCAAACCGCAGATTATTGCAATTGCATATAATGGAAGTTGAGGTAGAATCATCATAATACTATATTATTACTTACTATTTAAAATAATTTAAGGAAAAGTAATAAAATTCCACGTATAACTGTGAAAAATATAAGCATCAATATAATTGCAAAGAGTGCCCACACCTATGAAAACTGAAATGACTTCCATTACAATCAAAAGTAGAGTAATATGTAAAACCGACATCAGCTGAATATGAGGTCGCTTTTAGATTATAGGTTGTTTATGAAAATAGTGCATGGGCAGAAACGTGTTAAACAGTGTTTTCCAGTGTAGTAAATATGATTATAAGTAATAGAAACATTGAAGAATATGTGGTTAAATCTATCTCCATTTTTATGCAGATTAATTAAAAATAATGAATTCTGAATTGTTATTTTTTTAAAAAAAATTATAAAAAGTTTATGTCCTCTCAAATTTTATTTGGGGTTTCAGAAGGTTCCGGTTTTTTAAAAATTCGTCCACAGACCTCTAAAAAGGAGTTAAATCTAAATTACAATACTGATTAAAAATTATTATCACTATGGCAATGGAACGAGGACAATACAACAAAAAACTGTTTTCAATACCAATGAATCCAATCAACTCCATCCATTGGAAAGAGTCTCCTATCTTGAACAGACTGCAAAAATCACAGTTGATGAACTTGTCCAATTATTTTCATATACTGTCCTGATGGAACAGACTGATTTATAGCATTTCCGGATAATCTTTTGGCCTGCAGGGAAAATATAGATATGGGTCAGGTTTCATGTTATCAGTTGACTGAAAACTGGAAATGATTTCTATTCCAGATAGGGTCATAGATGAAATACGCTCAGCAACGATTTTAATACGGTTGGTATTGCCAGATTCAAATTAAATAGTCTTATCTATTGGGTGCAGGATTCTGGAAAACACCCCGATTATTCAAAGAGAAAAACACAAATCACCGTGATTGTTAAAAATACTGTCATTCCTAAAATAACTGCTAAAAAAGCCACTTTTAAAGCTAAAAGAAAAACTGAAAAATACACAATAACTTTAAAAGCAAGTGAAAATGCGGATAAAAAAAGTCAATGTATACTTAAAAATAAGCAAAAAAACTTTCTCGGCACCAACCAGCAATTATAGAAAAGCAACATCCAACATCAAATTAAACAAAAAAGGCAACTATAAATCAACAGGGACATTTAAAAGAAACAAAAACTACAGTAAAGCATCCAAAAAAAGTAAACATAATACTCAAGTAGGGAATAAAATTTCTCTACACTTCTTTTTTTAATATTATGGAGATAGACTTGAAAAATAATTTTGTGCAAAGTATTGTCTTTAGAAAGTTGTTAATCAACAATCTCCAAGCAAAAATCATATAGAATAATTATAAAAACAGTTCATGACTAAAAAGAATGTGAATCCAATGGAGTAAATTCACGATTAGTCATTTCAATGCTATAACATGTAAACATGCTTAGGTAGAATGGACATTAAAAAAAAAATTATCAAAATAATTTAGAATTTAAGAGTATCCCGAGGAGAGGATTTTAAACCCTAAAACATAATGAAACATGTAGTATAAATAATTTTTAAATCTATGCATTATCAGAATGCTTTAAGCTCAAATAAAAACTATTTGCGGTTAAGAACATAGTAAACGCTTCTGAGCGGAATGTCTAATTTTTCAGAAATTTCTTTGGCTGTTAAACCTTCTTTTTTAAGCTGTTTAATCTCAGAATGATTATTCTTACGTTTCCGGTTATCATATTTGGCATTGCTTTTTCTAAGCAGGTAGTAAACACGGTTAAGTGATATGTCAAGTTTTTGTGAAATCTGTTTTGCAGACAGACCCTCGTCGGATAATTTCTTGACATAAAACTCTATGTCGTTACTTTTTGGCTTTGCTCCCCATTCATATTTTGTTGTGACATTTATGTCCAGCTGTTTGAGCGCATCAATATACCTTTTGGATGTTCTTTTAAAGACACTTGGAGCGCATGTGATTTCTTCAAGGTTGGGGTATTTGTCAATCAAATCAACAATCATTGAAGAGGACAGTGCCTGAGTAATATGAATTGTAGTTATGTTTTCATCCATATTATCACTTTTTAATTAAATCTAGGAATTTTTTGGACTTGTCGCTTTTCGGATTTTTAATCTGGTCAATGTGTTTGATTTCCTTTTTGATTCTTGATTCGTTAATGCTGAATGCATTGCTGATTGTTTCAAGTTCTATGTTTGAGTTTAAATGAATCAGACCGGCACCTAATGCCACGTGATTGAATTTAATATTTGAATTTCGCATCTGTTTTTCGAATTTGAACTTCTCGTACAATAAAAGATCCATTTCCGGAATCGGTATAATCCTTAAATTACCGAATTCGGATAAAATATCAATCAGCCCTGTGTAGGTTGTCTGGAATACCTTTCTCTGCTCACGGTCAAGCTCTACACGTATGTATGGAAACGGTCCGATGTTGATTCGGCGGGCATTGCCGGATGTTGTCATGTAATATCTGAACATGTCCCATATAATCAGCACCGAAGCTATGTTTTTGAAGGTGTTTTTATATATGTTTTCCCTTACTTTCAAATCCCTTTTAAGGGATCTTGAAACATTGCCGTGGCGGTCAATGTAATTGAGGCTTCTCAGTCTTTTTTCAATCTGTATCTGCTTCCATGCCTCAATGGCATCCAGATCATATTTGTCGATATAGTCCGGTTTTTCATTTTCAAACTCGGATATGATTTCATCATACTTGTTAATCCGTTTAAAATCAGTTAGTCTGCGCTTTAAAATATCATCTTTAATTTCGGATATGATTTTTTTTGAATATCCCACATACGCTAGAGCAAGGGCGGTTCGCGCATGCTTGTCATCTATTATTGCAGGTTTTGTCCGGTGAAATCTGAGAGCCTCGATTCTCACGTCACGACCATACCTTTTCCTGACCTCTTCCTCATAATTGCTGACGTATTCCGATTCAAGAGTGATGTTTTTTCTAATCAGACGATTGTTGTCATCCTTGAATCTGATTACAAGAGATATTGTCTTTACAACACCTTTTCTTTCCTGTTTTAAAATGTTTAAAACCTGTTTGAATGATTCCCTGTCATATGAAGACAGTTGATTCATCAAAACCATGTAGTTTCCGGACAGGGGCAGGTAAGGTATTATTTCAAGGCGTCGGGTAAGTTCACTGCTGATTTTAAAGGTGAAGGCCCTGCTTGAGCAACTGCACTGGCCGTTGTTTTGTTTGTATTCATTGATTGAATATTTTTTGTAGCAGGAATTGCATTTCACATATCCGTACTGTTCAAGATTTCCAAGAGCTCTCTTATGTGAATCGATTGCCGAATTGATCCTGTCGAGAATGTTTTTTTTGGCGTTTGCCTTCATCCTGAATATCTGGTTGTGGCGACTGTTTTCTCGTTTTTCGTCGGCTGCAACCTCGGCTACAGTTTTTGTCCCATATTTGTTGAGGGATGTGAACGGGGTGGTGTATCCTTGCACATCCATATCATCCTTTAGTTTTTGAAGGTGGTTTAATCTGTCATCTAGTTTGAAGTAGAGATTTTTGAAATTATCAAAATCATCGATGCCTTCAAGGCTGATTGAGTCATCAGATATTTCCCTGAGATAGTTCTCGGCTTTGTTCACCAGGACAGATTCGGGCATTTTTTTAATCCTTTTTTTTATTGTATTCTTTCACCGACCTGCCCTTTAACGTCAGGGGCAAGCAGTGCACCGGATTCGCCGGTTGCTAAAATCATACCTTCGGACAATGTTCCGAAAAGTTTTGCAGGTTCAAGGTTGGCCACTACACAGACTTTCCTGTCAACCAGTTCTTCAGGTGAGTAGAATTTAGCAAGACCTGCTACAATCTGTCTTGGCTTTTCCTCGCCGATGTCAACCTGAAGTTTTAAAAGTTTATCAGATTTTTCTATTTTTTCCGCTTCTTTTACCTGTCCAATTTTAATTACAACTTCATCAAACTGATCAATGGTTATCAAGTCACTCATATTATCATCCTCATTTTCTTTTAGGTTTTCCTTTAATTTAGCCTTTTGAGCTTCGATTTCTTTATCTTCAATTTTTTTGAATAACGGTTTCGCTTTATTTATAACGTGTCCACTTGGAAGTGGAACCTTGGCATCATTCCACACTTCTGGAGTAGTGATGTTCATTATTTCCGCGATCCTGTCCGCCTTTGTTGGAAGGAAAGGTTTAAGGGTGTATGCTAGGGTTTTTGCAAGCTGGTTGGATAGATACAGACAGTTTGCTGCTTTTTGCCTGTCCTCTTTAACAGCTTTCCATGGTTCCTGGTCGTTGAAATATTTATTTCCCTTTTTGGCTACTTTAAATATTTCAAGCAGTGCTTCTCTGAACTCATAATTTGCAATAAGTTCACCTGCTTTGTCCGGTAGTTGTTCTATTGCGGTTCTGAATTCTTCATCTTCTGCAGAAGGGTTTGCATATTCGGGGATTTTACTGTCAAATGATTTTTTGGTAAATACGAAAGTACGGTGAAGGAAGTTTCCGATAACATCCGCCAGCTCATCATTGTTTCTTCTCTGGAAATCATCCCATGAGAAATCTGAATCCTTGTTCAGGGGTGCGTTGATTGTAAGATAATACCTCAGCAAATCCGGATCATAGTCTTTTACAAAATCGGCTATCCATATTACCCAGTTTTTACTTGTTGACATTTTTTCTCCTTCAAGTGAAAGGAACTCTCCGGCATATATCATGTCCGGGAGCTTGCATCCGTAAGCTTTGAGAAGTCCCGGCCAGAATATTGAGTGGTGGTATATTATGTCCTTGCCGATAAAGTGGACAGCATAGTCGTTCCAGTAGTCCTCCCATTTGATTGCGGTTTTTTCAGACCATTGTGATGCTGATGAGATGTATCCTAGAAACGCCTCAATCCAGACGTAAAGTACCTTGCCTTTTGCCTCATCCAATGGCACTGGTATTCCCCAGTCCATGTCACGAGTTAAAATCCAGTCGTTTAAACCGTCCTCAATCCAGTTGGTTGCGTAATTTTTAACGTTTGCTGGAAGGTTGTCATTGCCTTGAATGTAGGCCTTAAGGTCGTCTTCAAATTCTGACAGTTTGAATGCATACTGGAAGGTGTCCCTGATTACTGGTGCTGTGCCGCAGGTGATGCAGTGAGGTTCGTC
>CACYBU010000204.1 GCA_902772665.1 uncultured Methanobrevibacter sp.
AATTTCTAATTCAAAAAGTTTTGTTTGTGCTGTAAATTGAATTTCAAGGAAAAATTTTCCTAAAAAATAAAGTGTTTTCCAACCCTCTATATAATATTTTCGATAAGGCATTAACCTAAAATAAGAAAATATGATATCTTAAAAAAGGGATTGATATGTATCATGAAAGCCAAAAAAATCTTACCAAAGGAAAATTCTAAAACTTAAAAATTTTTTAACATTCAACCACCAGTTTCCATTAAAAATAACACTTTAATGATGATGGTTATGAGATTTATGGTAGATATTATTAATTTCAACAATAATATTCTTTCCTCACCCATTGAATCACCATTAATTTTATTAGAGGGTGATTTTATCTAAGCAAGCAAAAGCTTTCATAAGCTATCCAGCATAATATTATCCTAATTTACATATATATTTTACCTTTTATAGGAGTAAAAATTGATTTAACAATGAAATATTGATTTAAATTGTTTTTTTATAGTGTAAATCATTATTAATGAGTATACCTTCCACGTGATTCAATATCTCCAATCACATTAACAATTGATTCATCACCATAACCTTCAAGCACCAAATCAAAATATTTAACTGCCAAATCATAGTCAATACTCTGCAGAGATTTCTTTAAAACAAGCAGATCAACAGCCTTATCCTCTCTAAGCGATGAGTACCTTCCAAGACCAAAGTCAATGAAAACCAGATTATCTCCACTAATCATTATATTCGAAGTCGTAATATCACCATGAATAATATCTGCGGAATGTAATTTTGAAATCTCCTTGCCGATTCTGAAAGCCAACTCATCATCTATAACATCCTTAACCATTACCCCATCGATTTCCTGCATTATAATAACCTTACGGTTTAAATCAACATCATATAAAACCGGAGTTTTAACCCCTACCCTTTTAGCATCACTTAACAGTTTAGCCTCTTCTCTGGTTCTTGACCGTCTAATTTTAGAGTCTATTTCAGGGATTCTGTAATTTTTAACAATACGATCTTTGACAACGGCCTTTTCACTGAGATATGTGCTTTTAACAATGTTTGATTCGGCACCTTTAGCTATTAAATCATCGGATAATTTCAGATAGGTTTTTGTATTATCGATCCATGGAATATCAACTTCATCTGTCCTGAACTTTTGAATAATTCCCGTGTCGGTCAGATTCATCGGTCCGAATTCCTTACACATCAAGAGTCCCAGCCATGCAATCATGACACCGTTGTCCCCGCAAAGTTTCATTTCTGGCATATAGAATTTAGCTCCATGTTCTTCAGACATTATTTTAAGCATTTCACGTAAACGTGAATTTGCAGAAACTCCTCCGCAAAGCATTACCTCATCCTTTTGAGTGTGCGACAGTGCACGCTCCGTTACTTCAACCAGCATTGAAAAGGCTGTTTCCTGAAGTGAAAAACAAACGTCTTCAATTGGAGTGCCCCTATCTACTTGCCTGATGGCCGCTGACAATAATCCTGAAAATGAGAAATCCATTCCCTTAACAATATAGGGAAGATTAATATATGATCCCTGTTTTGCCAGTTTTTCGATTACTGGTCCTCCTGGATGACCCAAACCGGTTTCACGGCCGAAATGGTCAAGGCAATTTCCAACAGCAATATCAAGAGTTTCCCCAAATATCCTGTATCTTCCGCTTTCATAAGCAATTACCTGACTGTTTCCTCCGCTAACATAAAGGGAAACTGGATTGACAGCGCCAGTGTCAAGTTTTCCAACTTCAACATGGCCGATGCAATGGTTAACACCGATAATGGGCTTATTTAATGATAAAGCCAAACTTCTTGCTGAAGTTGCCACAATCCTCAAAGCCGGACCAAGGCCGGGACCCTGTGAAAATGAAACCAGGTCAATGTCGTCATATGCAAGTCCTGACTGATCAATTGCTTCGGGTATTAATTTAGGAATCCATTCGGCATGATGTTCTGCGGCAATTCTTGGATGGATTCCACCTTCCTCAGGAAATAACTGTTTTCCTGCCATTGCCAAGATATTGCCGTCACTGTCAACTATACCTACACCGGTTTTTTCTGCTGTTCCTTCGATTCCTAAACTTATCAAAATAATCAACTTGAAAATTCAATTAATTACATATTAATAATTTGACATATAAAAATATTTTTTATATTCGAAAATACAACATTAATATTATAATAAAAAAAGGTGAAAATAATGATTGACGGAATAACAACTTACGGCTCCACTGAACTAATCGAAAAATTACGAGAAGAGGAAGATGAAACCGTATTTTTACTTACAATAGGAACAACTGAAACTTCCTTGATTGAAGGAATTTCTGGGGCCGGACCATCTGCAGATTTAACCGAATATACTCCCGCCGGTGATGCTGAATTCATGATTCTAGGCGAAGTAAGATGCTGTGAAGCTCCAGCCGAAACTGTAGTGGGGGATGCTGCAGCGCCAACACCTGCAAGACTTACAAAAGCAGCACTTCAACTTTCAAACATTCCATTTGTTGTTGTTGATGCTGGCTGTAAAATCAAACCTGATGTCCAATATGTAAGTCTGGGAAAAGAATACGGAAGAGACATAAGAACTGGAAAAGGCGTTTTAAACCCATTGGAAATATTTGAAAATGCAAAGGATTTGGGAAATGAATTATCACAAAGGCATGAAATGCTAATTATCGGTGAAAGCATTGCTGCAGGAACTACAACCGCCCTTGGTGTCCTGAAAGCATTGGGTTATGAGGCAAATGAAAAAGTCAGCGGTAGCATGCCCCATAATCCTCATGATTTGAAATCAAAAACCGTTGATGAAGGACTGGAAAATGCCGGAATCGAAATAGGTAAGGCAGATGCAATGCAGGCAATCGGTGCAGTAGGTGATCCGACCATACCTGCAATAGCAGGACTTGTATTGGGCTCCGATATTCCTATTGTTCTGGCTGGAGGAACACAGATGGCTGCAACTTGTGCCGTGATTAAATCCATACAACCTACATTTGATTTTTCAAGAATTAATCTTGCTACAACAGTTTTTGTTGCAGGTGATGAAACTGCCGATTTATTTGGTATATTAAAACAGATTGATGACAGTATTACCGTTCATGCAGTTGATCCGAGATTTGAAGAATCCGGACATGAAGGTTTGAAAAATTACCTGAGCGGATTTGTAAAAGAAGGTGCCGGAGCAGGCGGTGCAATGTTTGCTGCACTTGTTTTGGGAAATTCCGTTGAAAAACTAAGAAAAAGAATTGAAAAAGTCTGCAAATAGTACTGTTTTCAGTTTCATCAATGGTGCAGGAATGCCGTAACCCCCATGTCATGGCCTGATTGCACCTTTTAACAACCACTTTTCATTCACAAAAACAGTTGGAAAACATCCACACCAATGAAGGATCGGAAATGCAAATAAAAAAATAGAATCAAAATAATAACACAAACCATGCATAAAATAATACATCAACACATCCAATACAATATAATCAATCTATATTGCGCAAATAAAACAAAAAAGTGTGAGGAAAAAATTGGGAGAAATCCCCACACATTTAAAACCATGATATCTAAAATCCATTATCTAATTTTAACAAATCTGTTAATGCTGTCCCCCCTGTAAATAATTGTGTATTTTACTTTTTTACCGTTTTTAAGTTTTTTAACCATCTTTTTAGTTATTTTAAACTTAGCAATGCCTTTATTATTTGTTTTAACTTTATATTTCTTACCATTGAATTTAACAGTGAGTTTAACTTTCTTGTAAAGTTTTGGTCCTTTATAAGTTACTTTGGCTGTGTATTTTTTATCTTTCTTAAGTTTTTTAGCAACCTTTTTGGTTAATTTAAGATATCCAACACCTTTCTTGTTGACTTTCACAGAGTAAGTCTTGCCTTTGAAT
>CACYBU010000205.1 GCA_902772665.1 uncultured Methanobrevibacter sp.
AATCCAGAAATAATTACTGAAAACGGAGACCTTATAAGGTCACTTGCAAAAGAACTTAGAAAAAGAATTATTATCAGATCCGACAAAAGCGCTTTGCTTGAACCAGAAGCAACAATAAACAAAATTCATGAAATAGTTCCCGACGGAGCCGAAATTACCGACATCTACTTCGACACCGTAACTGCTGAAGTGGTAATTACCGCCAAAAAACCGGGACTTGTCATTGGAAAATACGGAGTTACCTCAAGAAATATTGTTAAGAATACCGGATGGGCTCCGAAGATTTTAAGAACCCCTCCAATTAGTTCAGATATTATTGGAAAGATTAGAACCATACAAAAAAACAGCAGCAAGGAAAGGAAAAAACTGCTCCAGAAGCTTGGACGTCAGATTCACCAGGGAAGCAAATACCCAAACGATTGGGCGAGAGTCACATCCATGGGCGGATTTAAGGAAGTGGGACGTTCATCAATGTTACTGCAAACTCCGAACAGCCGTGTTTTGCTTGACTGCGGAGTCAATGTTGCAGCATCAGACAACAAGACTGCATTTCCATACCTCAACGCACCTGAGTTTTCAATTGAAGAGCTTGATGCAGTCATCATATCGCACGCTCATTTAGATCACTGCGGGTTTGTACCTTACCTTTTCCATTACGGATATGACGGACCTGTGTACTGTACAACCCCTACAAGGGATTTAACAACCCTTTTACAGTTTGACCATCTGGATATCGCTCACAGGGAAGGTAATCCCCTTCCATTCACATCCAAACACGTCAAACAGGCAATCAAAAACACTATCACTCTGGACTATGGAGAAGTAACCGATATTTCACCGGACATCAGATTAACACTGCATAACGCAGGTCATATCCTGGGTTCTGCAATCTCCCATATGCACATTGGAGACGGAGCTCACAACCTTGTGTATACAGGAGACTTCAAATACGAACCATCAAGACTACTTGAACCTGCAACCATACGTTTTCCACGTGCCGAAACAGTGATAATGGAAAGTACCTACGGCGGAAGAGAAGACGTGCAGCCTTCAAGAAACAACGCCGAAAAGGAAATGATGAAAACCATCTATAAGACCCTCAAGCGTGGTGGAAAAATACTTGTTCCAGTATTTGCCGTTGGAAGGGCGCAGGAACTTATGGTTGTGCTTGAAGAGTACATGAGACATGGAATGATTGAAGAAGTGCCGATTTACATTGACGGTATGATTTGGGAGGCAACAGCAATCCACACCGCAAGACCAGAATACCTAAGCAAAGACTTAAGAGATCAAATCTTTCATATGGGCAGAAATCCTTTTGTCTCAGAGATGTTTGAGAAAGTTCAAAACCGTGACCAAAGAAAGGAAATCGTTGAAAGCAAACAGCCTGCAATTATTCTATCCACCTCAGGTATGCTTACCGGAGGAAACTCAGTTGAATACTTCAAATGGTTGTGTGAAGATGAAAGAAACACCATAATCTTTGTGGGATATCAGTCAGAAGGTTCCATGGGAAGAAGGGTTCAGAAAGGCTGGAAAGAAATTCCTCTTGAAGATGATGACGGCAGAACCAGACAGTTCCATGTCAGAATGCAGGTCAAAACAATCAACGGATTCAGTGGTCACTCCAACAGGAGACAGTTAATGGAATATGTCAAAAGACTCAATCCAAGACCTGAAAAGGTCATTACCTGTCACGGAGACCCTTACAAGGCTGTGGATCTGGCCTCATCAATTCACAGAAGTTATAAAATCGAGACCAAAACTCCGATTAATTTAGATTGTGTAAGAATACATTAATATACTATATAAAACAAAATATATAATATTATGAAAATGTTGTGAGTTCTTGCAACATTTTATATTTTATTTTTAAGAAGTTAGGTGTAATCATGGTTACTTATTCAGAATCCGGTGTTGACATTGATTTGGAAGCTGTTACAGTCACCACTCTTGCAGATAAACTCAAATCAACATTGGAATGTAGAGATATAATTACCGACAGTGGTCATTACGCTGCTTTAGTCAGATTAGGAGATAAAGCCATTGCAATGAGCACTGACGGTGTTGGAAGTAAAATTTTAATTGCTGAAATGATGAACAAATACGATACTGTTGGTATTGACTGCATAGCTATGGTTGTAAACGATATTCTTTGTGTTGGAGCCGAACCTATTGCATTGGTCGATTACCTTGCTGTTGAAAAACCTGACCCTGAAAGGGCAGGTAAAATTGCCGAAGGACTGGTTGCAGGCGCTAATGAATCAAGAATCGCAATCATCGGCGGAGAAACTGCGTCACTTCCAGGAATTATCAAAGACTTTGACCTTGCAGGAACCGGAATCGGATTTGTTGACGTTGACAAAATAATCACCGGTGAAAACATCCAACCTGGAAATGTTTTAATCGGGCTTAACAGTAACGGAATACACTCCAACGGATACAGTCTTGCGAGAAAAGCACTCTTCGATAATGCAGGACTGAGTGTGGATGACAAAATGCCAAATGGGGATACCACAGTCGGTGAAGAGTTAATAAGACCAACCGAACTCTACGTTAAACCTATCGTCAGCCTGTTTGAGAAAAATTACCGCATCAACGGACTTGCCCACATTACCGGAGGAGGATTCACCAATCTCAGACGTTTGAAAAAAGGAGTTGGATATGAAATAACCGACCTTCCAGAAGTTCCGGAAATATTCAAACTTATCTATGAACAAAACGTTGATATAAAAGAAATGTATAAGGTTTTCAACATGGGCATAGGATTCGTTGTAATCTGTGATGAAAATGAAGCTGACAAAATTATGGATACCATAAACCAGTACTGTGACTGCAGAATCATCGGCAAGGTAACCGATGAGGACAAAATCACAGTTAGGGCTTTTGAAGGATCCGAACTTGAATACTGATTAATTAAAGTGGAGTGAAAAAAATGAGGATAATGAAAGATAATGAATTTAATCTTGTAAAAGAAATACTAGCCAAGCTTGGAGCCAGCGAAGAGGACCAGCAGCTGGTTGCTGAAGCCACACTGGATGCCGATTTAAAAGGATTTACATCACACGGACTTGGAAGATTCCCACAATACCTAATCAGTATCCAAGCAGGTACCATCAATCTTGAAGACAACATTACTATCGAAAAGGAAACCCCTGCAATTACCCTGATTAACGGTAACAGTGGTTTCGGACAAGCAGTTTCATATAAAGCAATGCAAATTGCAATCAAAAAAGCAAAAGAGGTAGGTATAGCATGTGTTGGTGTTCACAACACCAACCATTTCGGAGTTACCGGTTTTTACTCCGATCTGGCTTTAAGAGAAAACTGCATAGGACTTGTTCTTGCAAATACCGATCCAGCAATTGCTCCTTTAGGAGGTAAAGAGCCTTTAATCGGAACTAATCCAATTGCACTTGGAATTCCATCCGATTCATATATCACCGTAGACATGGCAACTTCAGTTACCGCCCGAGGCAAGATTATCGAATCCAAAAGAAAAGGCATAAAACTACCTGACGGATGGGCATTGGACAAAGACGGAAATCCAACCAATGACCCTGAAGCAGCACTTGAAGGTTCAATATTACCCTTCGGCGGATTCAAGGGATACGCTTTGGCACTGCTAATTGAAATATTAACCGGACCTCTGGTTAAGGCCGGCTACGGTCACGGCGTAACAGGTACAGCTTCACCAACAAAAGACTGCACCAAAGGCGATTTGTACATTGTAATTGACCCTTCCAAATTCACTGACTTTGATGAGTTTAAAGCCGATACAGAGGATTTCATCTCACAAGTCAGAGAAACAGGCGAGACCGTTGCGATTCCAGGAGATTTAGAGGTTAAAAGGATTGCTGAAGCTGAAACCAACGGCGTGACCATTGACGACAAGTTATATGAGCAGCTGAAGGAAATCTGCGATGACCTCGATATTAATCTGGACTCATACATTGTTGAATGAATTTACTGAAGTCAGGTTAGGTTGATTTTCAAAACATTAACTTAACCTATATACCTCTTATGTGCTATTTTTACATTGGCCTGATTGACCATTGCATACATTAATGTAGTGTCTATCTGCATATGTCCAAGGAGCTTTTGAACCTGCTCAATAGGCATCCCTTTATCAATAGCATTTGTTGCCATGGTTCTTCTGAAAAGATGAGGATGCAACTTTGGAATACCACACTTCTCACCTATTTTTTTAAGCCGAAGTTCAACACCATTGATACCAAGACGAGTATAAGGGCGTCTGAAAGACACAAAAAGGGCAGGATTGTCATCATCCCGAGTTTCGAGATATTCATTTAAATGAAGTTTACATCGGGCATCAAAATAAACAAGTCTTTCCGAATCCCCCTTACCCCAGACAACACACTCACGCTCATTAAAATTAATGTCTTTAATGTCCAAATTAACCAGCTCACCGACACGTATACCTGTTGAAAACAGCAAATCAACAATAGCAAGATCACGGATGTTACCACAACACTGACGAATACTTTCAATATTTTCATCATTCAAAGTATCCCTCACAACACGAGGCATTTTAATACGGTGAATTCTCTTGACAGGATTTTTAAGAATATAATCCTCATTCTCCAGCCAGGTGAAAAATGATGAAAAAACACGTCTGATATTGTCCACACTGACCTTTGACAACCCCTTTTGAGATTTATATTCCATCATATATCCTCTCAAGTCATCCGTGGATATGTTGTCAACACGTTTATCAATATGCTTCAGCATCGGAGTGAGCAGTTTGCGGTAATACTGGATAGTATTCAGACTGCAACCTTCAATCTCCTTTGCGGATAAAAAAGAGTTAAGCAAAACATGGTTATCAACATCTGAAAGATTATTATTCTGGTCGATGATTTCCACATCATCAAAAGCACTCACCAATACTTTGGTCAACTTCATATACTGACCCTGGTTTAAAACCGGCTTCATTTGAAGCTGGATACTATGAATAATATCGCTTTTCATACAATATCCCCCACATTATATTATCTAACTAAACTAAATTCACAACCAGATAACAAAATGTTTCCTTGAAATGGCGCAATATTGTATTAATGCAATTATTATACAGTTATGGTGTTAAAACAATTATCAGAGGCAATAACAGTTTTTTCTGATGACCTTAACTTAATGGAAAGGAAGCAAATTTTCCTACGTTACTAATAGATATGAACATTAAACAATATAAAAGTATCTATTTAAAAAAATAATTAGTTAGATATAAAAATTATCAACAAACCTATACTGTAATTAAAATTTTGCACATAATCATATAATTTAACAAAAAAATATAGAACATACCCAACAAAACTCCGAAATAGGTAGATGCATTTACGGAAATCAATAATCAGATACAATACCCTCAATTAAGTAAAATATAATGACTATAATTCACCATGAATGATATTTCAAGATGAAAATAATGAATCATAAAATCAATTTAAACCACCCAATTGCAAAAGGCAATATCCATCAAAAATTGGAAAACCTCCTTGGGAGGATAAATTTTGGTTTACCTGGCTTTTGAAATCAAAATTTTTTTAGTCAGATAGGAGGATAAATAGGGATTAACCCTCCCAACATTTTAAAACAAAAAATTCTTAAAACCATTATAAAAAATCATGACAGCAATCCTTAACCAAAACTTATTAAAAATAAAACAATATAATTTCCA
>CACYBU010000206.1 GCA_902772665.1 uncultured Methanobrevibacter sp.
GGTATCAAGAAGCAGTGCACTTGCATCAAAGGCAACAGGTTATCCTATTGCTAAAATCTCATCAAAAGTCGCATTGGGCATGACATTGGATGAAATCAAAAACGACATCACAAAAGAAACTCCTGCTTCTTTTGAACCCGCCATTGATTATGTTGTAATTAAAATCCCAAGATGGCCGTTTGACAAATTCAAAGGAATCAGCCGTCAGGTGGGAGTTCAGATGAAGGCAACCGGTGAAGTGATGGCAATTGGAAGAACCTTCGAAGAGGCATTCCAGAAAGCATTAAGATCACTTGACATGGGCTTTGACGGATTTGAATATGTTGAATACACAGAAGAGGATCTGGCCAATCCGACAGATTTAATCTACTTCCAGATTTATTCTGCAATCAAGGATGGAATGGATATTGATAAAATCAGAAAACTGACCAAAATCGATAATTTCTTTTTATACAAAATCAGAAACATCGTTGAGTTTGAAAACGGGGTAACTGTTGAAAAACTTGATGATGAAGAGTATCTAAGAAAAGCAAAACAGATGGGATGTTCAAACAGACGTCTGGCGGAACTGTCCGGCCAGACTGAAGAGTATATAATAAATCTTCTTAAAAGATTCAATATCAAAAAGTCCTATAAGATGGTGGATACCTGTGCGGCGGAGTTTGAAGCAAAAACTCCATACTACTATAGCAGTTATGATAAAGGCAATGAATTAATATCAACTACAAAGAAAAAGGTTGTAATATTAGGTGCCGGACCTATCAGAATCGGTCAGGGTATTGAATTCGATTACTGTTGTGTACACTCATCTTTAGCATTAAAAGAAGATGGAATCGAAACAATATTAATCAACAACAACCCTGAAACCGTAAGTACTGATTACGATATTTCAGATAAGCTGTTCTTTGAACCGTTAACATTTGAAGACGTGATGGGAGTAATCGAACAGGAAAAACCTGACGGAGTAATTGTACAGTTCGGTGGTCAGACATCAATCAATCTTGCTGTGCCTCTTGCAAATGCAGGGGTTAAAATACTTGGAACACCATATGAAAGCATTGACCGTGTAGAAGACAGGGAACTGTTCGCGGAACTTCTTGAAAAATTACACATTCACCAGGCTCCATATGGAACGGCCAATTCATTCGAAGAGGCAAAAGAAATCGCAGAAAAAATCACATTCCCTGTTCTCGTACGTCCGTCATATGTAATCGGTGGAAGGGCAATGGAAATTGTCTATGATATGAACGAACTTGAGGAATATATGAAGGAAGCCGTTAAGGTCTCACCAGATCACCCTATCCTTGTTGATAAATTCCTTGAAGATGCAATTGAGCTTGATGTGGATATTCTCTGTGATGGTGAAGATGTATTCATTGCAGGAATCATGGAACACATTGAGGAAGCCGGTGTTCACTCAGGAGATTCAGCATGCGTAATACCTCCTCAAACCATTCCGGAACATATCCTAAACACAATACGTGATCATTCAACAAAACTTGCACTGGAACTTGATGTTAAAGGTTTGATGAACATTCAGTATGCCGTGAAACTTGATGAGGAAATGGTATACATTATCGAAGCCAACCCTCGTGCCAGTAGAACAGTTCCTTTTGTAAGTAAAGCTATTGGAGTTCCTCTGGCCAAGGTTGCAACATGGATTATGCATGGAGCCAAATTAAAAGACTTCGGACTGACAAAGGAAATCAAAATTGACCATGTTGCAGTAAAAGAATCAGTATTTCCATTTCTTAAATTACCGGAATCCGATACTGTACTCGGACCTGAAATGAAATCCACAGGGGAAAGTATCGGAATAGATGAAAACTTTGCAATGGCATTCTATAAGTCACAGCTTTCAGCAGGCATGGAATTGCCTAAGGAAGGTAAAATCTTCATTAGTGTAAAGGAAACCGACAAGAAAAAAATCCGACCAATCGCTGAAAAAGCATCTAATCTAGGATTTGAAATAGTTGCTACTGCAGGTACAGGTGATGCAACTGGTTTAAGTGATGTTGAAACAATCTTAAAGGTTTCTCAAGGGTCTCCGAATATCCGGGATGCTATCTTAAACAATGAAATTGATTTGATTATCAACACTTCAGAAGGAAAACAGTCTGCTCAGGACGGTTATATAATCAGACGTTTAGCTATTGAACTGGGTATACCTTATGTTACTACATTGGCTGGAGCAAGAGCAGTTTTAAATGCCATTGAATCTGTGCAAAATAATGAAATCAATGTAAAATCTTTAAATGAATATGTTGATGGAGAATAATTTCTCTCCATTCTTTTTTTTTTAACTATTTGACAAATATTCTTTAATATTGATACCGCAGGAAGGACATTCTTCCGTGCCGATTTTTAATTTGCTTCTACAGTTTGGACAGTAATTTAATTCAACCTTGTAGGTCTTGTTCGGATCAATTGAAATATTTACATCAATTTTTTGTGTGATGTTAGTTTTCAATACGCTTTTGTCCCAATTATTGTCCATCAATAATTTTTTATAGTAGAACGCTTCAGTCATTGTATCGTAATTGCCGATTATATCATCACCTTTTTGAATGTAAAATTTACGAATTTTGTGATTGAAAAGAATTTCACCTTCCCTTTCAGTTTTATTAACTTTTGTTCCTTTTATTCTGCCTTTAGGTCTCTTTTCAGGAAATGGTGGTAATTCCATATTTTCATATTTGTTTTCAAGGTCACATTCAACAAGCAAATCGTAATCGAAATTGCAAAAAAACAGAGCATCCCTTTCATATAATGCGTCGGATAATTTCCTAAACTCTCCATAATCTTTATTTTTATACTTAACTCTGTATACATTACCAGTTTTCACAATGTTTCGGTAAAAGTATCTTATTTCATGAGAGTTAATGGAAATCACCTAAAAAAAGTTATTTTTGATGTTTGATTAATATTATGTATTTTTTCATATATTACTCTTTTTAATGTGAAATATTTTTTTAGTCGGATGGTGTTTGAATAAGGTTGGGATGGATTTAAAGTCTAATACTCAATAACCTTCTAAATAGAGTAATTAGATTTTAGTTTTGAGAATTTTCATATGTTTTTTCTCTTTCTTTTTTTTTGCGTTCGCTGGGTTCATCAAGAATTCTTTTAATTGTAGCATCTGCTCTATCTTTTTGTACAAAATTTATTTTTTTTCACCTCTTGGTTTTGAAGTGGAATTTGATTTTTAATGGTTTAATAACCATTTAAATACATTTATGTTCCTTGTTTTTTTTTGATTTTTCCAGTTTTTTTCATTTATTTTCTTTCTTTTCTTTTGCGTTCTTTGCATTCATTAAGGAGTTGCATCCATATTTCTCTTGCTCTATTTTTTGGTGCAAAATTCATATTATTGCTTTCTATCATTGATTTGTCTTTAATCATATTTTAATGATTTCATCATTGAATTTCACCCATTTGAAATTATTGGATTTACTCATCAGTGAAATGTGACTATTGATATTTACATATTCGTCTTCTGATGATATTCTTTGTTTTGTTGCTGTTAAACGAATAATTTCATCGGCTTTATACAAAGTAAGTAATTTGGAATGAATTCTATTAATTTTGAAGTTTCATTCATGCCATTTATTATAAAATTATGAATCTCATTATTGTCATCTGAGTATTCGGCAGTTATTATATCTTTTACAATTTCTATTATTCTATCTGAAGGTTCAATATTTTCTTTTTGAAGTTTTGAACTTAATCTATTGAGTATTTCTTCATTTGTTATATTGATATTATTAGTCATATACTCTATAAACTCATTATTTACTCCTGTAAAGAATGTAGGGTCTTCTCTATTATATACATTGATTCTCATGTTTGTGTATTCAAAATCAATTTTTAATTCAAGTTCCTCCTAGATTATTTTACCTGAATTGTTGCAGGGGATATTAATCTTAAAATATGATGGATATGGACTGTTATATTTTATCAGGAGATTATCACTCCTGCACCTTTAAATTTCAAATCCCCGCAAAAATCTGTCAAAGAAGTTCGGTGTATCTTTCAGAGTCTTTGTCTTTGGGAATTAAATCTATCCGTTAATCATTATCTGTGATGGATGTGTGTCTGATAACTTGTAGATTTTCTGCATGCATTCGTACTTTTTGTCCATAGGGGTTGTCAGCACGTCATCACTTGCAAAAATATGTCGTCTTAAATTAACTATATAGTCTTTTACTTTTTGGTAATATACTATAGTAAATTGTGCTGTCATATTAACCTCAATATAATATTACATTATTAATTTATACTTTTAATAAATAAAAGTAAATATTGCTTTAAATTGAAAATAAACGATTTTAAATCAATATTTATCTTGGAATGTAAAAATCTATGTGGTTACAAATAAACTTAAAATCACGTAAACGGGCAGGTAATACCTTTCAGTTTGTCTTAATGAAAAATTATTTTAATAAAAAAAATTAGATTTATACTTATAATGTTTACTATATCAAACGGAATTATATTAAAAGGTCAGAATCTGATTCCTGTTCGTGAAAATATTACTGTGGATGATGGGAAAATCATTGAAATCTCAAAGGACTCCCGTGAAGGTAAAATCATTGATGTGGATGGAGCTATAGTATGTCCATCTTTTATCAACGGTCACGTTCATATCGGTGATTCAATCATCCCTGATGAAGGTTACTCTCTGTCATTGGCTGAAATGGTCCGCCCTCCTGATGGTGTTAAGCATGTTGCACTGGCAAATGCTAGTGATGATGAATTGATTGAAGCTATGGTGCAATCGATGTGGGACATGGTCAATTCCGGTACAACTCACTTCATTGACTATAGGGAAGGTGGAATTAAAGGTGTTAAACTTTTAAAAGAGGCCTCTAAAGACATTCCAATCAGACCTATAATCCTTGGTCGTGATGAGAGCTTTTATGGTGACGATCCTGATTTGACTAAAGTTAAATCAGCAGTTCGCAAAATCCTGAAAGTTGCTGACGGTATTGCTCCAAGTGGATTTGGTGAAATCACCTATGAAGTTGGTGAGTTAATTGCAGTCGAATGTGGCCGAAAGGGAAAAATCTCATCAATCCATGTTGCAGAATCAGAATCAAATCAGATTGAATCATTAAACACAGATAAGGTCACTGAAATTGCCAAGGGGATTAAAAGCAATTTCAGCCAGTTGGTTCATCTTACAAATCCCAAATCCGATGATTTAAAGTTGGTTTCTGCATCAAATCTGAATACTGTAGTTTGTCCAAGAGCTAATGCAACCTTAAATGTCGGTGTGGCTCCGCTGAATAAAATGATTGACTTGGGTATCAGACCGCTTCTTGGAACTGATAATATAATGCTTAACTCGCCAAATATGTTTAGAGAACTGGAATTTACAAATAAACTGATGTCTGTTTATTATAAAACATACATCGACCCTAAAGAACTGGTTAAAATGGCAACCACCAATATATGTGGATTTGACATTAACAGTGTTGTTCAAAAATCACTGATTCTTGAGGATTATTCTGCGGAATTTATTGTTTTAAAATCTTTTTCTAAAAATCCTTACCTGAATATATGTAATCGTGTGGAAACGAAAAATATATTATATACCATTAACAAAAAAGTTAATGTATAATATCATGGAAATAAATCTATTATAATTTATGGGAGATGTTGATGATGTATAAAAAAATATTGGTTCCGACTGATGGATCAGAATTTGCCAAAAAGGCTGAAAAACATGCTCTGTTTCTATCAAAGGTAAGTGGAGCTGAAATAATTGCTGTTAGTGTCACAGAAAATAATTTCGTTAACGGACTTCCATTGGATGATGAAGTATACCAGTTAAATCAAATTCTAAAGGAAAGATCTGAAGAAAATCTTGATGAATTTGATAAATTAAATGAAGATAATGTAAAAATTACTCATGTGATTAGAGAAGGCTCACCTGCTAGGGTAATTCTGGAGGTTGCACAGGAAGAGGCTGTTGACTTAATTGTTATGGGTAGTTCTGGTAAATCTGGTTTTGATAGATTTATTATGGGTAGTGTTGCAGACAAGGTTGTTAACTCAGCGAAATGTGCAGTACTTGTAGTTCATTAAATTTTACCATTTTATTATTGTATTAATTAAGGTGTTTTTTATGTTAGTTAAAAGAACAATGTCTAAAAATGTAGTAAGTGTTTCTGTTCCTGGAAACCGGGAAAAAGTTTTAGACTTAATGAGAAAAGAAAACAAGGCAGTACTTCCTGTAGTTAAA
>CACYBU010000207.1 GCA_902772665.1 uncultured Methanobrevibacter sp.
AAAGATGATATATTGGCTGTTGATATTTCTAATGCAGGAATCAGGCAAAGAAGTGATGATACGATGGGATTTACATTTTCAATCACTCCAAAACAGGCATTGGCACTTGAAGAATATTTCAATAGATTCGCTACCGGTGAAAAGTTTTATTTTGACATTTCACAAACCGGTTATAGACCTGTATATTACAGGGGGTTGTCTCCGATGACAAAAGAAATCAGCAGTGAATATCATCCGAAGTTTAATATTACTTTGTTTGCTCAAAAGGCAATTGTTGAAGCTGAAGATTCCTACTTCGCACCTAAATGTTCCTGCTGTGAGTTTTGTCATATTGATTAATTTTTTAGTGGGTTTGATGGAGATGTCTTAAAGTTCTCCGTCAAGAGCATCCCATAAATCAACTGCCCAGCCCTGTTTTCCGTCGATTACCATATCAAGTAATCTTACTTTCCCGTCTCTAAAACGGAAAAGTCTGTAGTCTATCTGCGGTTTTTTGGCACTACCTTCTTTGTTGCAGTCAAGATATATTCCTTCACTATATTCTTCTTCAAAATCACCTGCATCGACAAATTCTCCGACAAGGGAATAACCGTTTTTTACCGTTTTGTCAAGTTGATCCACGGTTTTTAACCATCCTCCTTGAGCTCTGAATTGTATGTCGGGGTCAATTTTTGTTATTTCTTTTTTCCAGTTAATTATCATAATACCATACTCCTTTTTAATTTTAATTTGGAATTTGTCATATAAATGGAAAGTGGGAGAGCGCGTGAAAACTAATCTATTTATAACAATTGTTATATATACTTATATATAAGTTCAGTCACATAGTTAATAATATTATTAATTATTATGTCTGGGCTTTAAATGAATATATTTGAAAAATTTAATATTGAGACTGAAAATGAGCAGTTATATGAAATTGCATTTACTCATGCATCATATGCCACTCTTCATGATCTGGATTACAATTATGAAAGATTGGAATTTCTAGGAGATTCCGTTTTAAGTTTAATGGTATCCGAATACCTGTATAAAAAATACCCTGATTATGAAGAGGGAAAACTGACAAAGTTAAGATCCAACTTTGTCTGTCAGAATGCTTTGATATACTACTCACAAAAATTGGGATTGAATGAATATCTTAAAGTTGCAATCGAGGAATCAAATCTGACAAAAAATGAAGTGCTCTCCATTACTGCGGATTTGTTTGAATCTTTTCTTGGTGCAATGTTCATAGATCAGGGAATAGATTTTACAAAACAGTTTGTATCCGATTCAATTTTCAAATACATTGATCAGAAAAGAGTTTTTTTTGAAGATTACAAATCGGCCATGAAGGAATATGGGGATGCAAATGAAATTGAGATAGATTATGTCATAATCAGAGAGTATGGTGTTCCTCACAATAAAACATTCATCATGGCTTGTCTTGTAGACGGACAGCAGATGGGTGTTGGAAGAGGTAAAAATAAAAAAGAAGCCGAACAAGCAGCAGCAAAAGGTGCAATGCGTAAATTACGACTTGGGAGAAATTAGATGATTAAAGAATCCGTTGGTATTGTTAAGACAAAATATTTCCACATTGAAGAACCAATAGAATTGGATAGTGGTGCAATTCTGGAAGAAGTTTGCGTTGCCTATGAAACTTATGGTGAACTTAATAAGGAAAAATCCAATGCTATTCTGATTTGTCATGCACTGACCGGTGATGCACATGCTGCGGGATGGCATAAAGGAGATAAAAAACCGGGATGGTGGGATATTGTAATAGGGCCTGGAAAAGCCCTGGATACTGAGAAATACTTTATCATCTGTTCAAATGTTTTAGGAGGATGTAAAGGAACAACAGGTCCAAGTTCAATCAATCCGAAAAATGGTAAAAAATATGGTTTGGATTTTCCGGTAATTACCATCGGAGATATGGTTCGGGTTCAAAAGAAACTCGTTGAATCATTTAAAATCAATCAGTTAGTTGCGATTATTGGTGGCTCAATGGGGGGAATGCAGGTTCTTGAATGGATGGTGTCCTATCCCACAATGATGAAAAAGGCAATTCCGATAGCAACTGCTGCAATGTCATCTCCTCAGCAGATTGCATTCAATGCAGTAGGTCGCCAGTCAATATTTTCAGATCCCAACTGGAATGGCGGAAATTATTATGAATCAGGTGAAATTCCAAGAAATGGCTTGTCACTGGCACGTATGATTGCCCACATCACCTATTTAAGTGATGAATCAATGGACATTAAATTTGGACGTGGCCTTCAGGATAAAGATGAAATCAGCTATGATTTTTCAGTTGATTTCCAGGTTGAAAGTTACCTGAAACATCAGGGGGAAACCTTTGTCAAACGTTTCGATGCAAACAGTTACCTTTACATTACAAAGGCAGTTGACCTGTTTGATTTATCCGTTAATGATTCACTGGTTGAAGGACTGAGGGATGTTGAAGCGAAAATTGAAGTGCTTTCTGTTGACTCAGACTGGTTATATCCAACAGAACAAAGTACAGAGATTGTAACTGCCCTTAATGCAAATGATGTGGAAGTGTCATTTTCAGAAATCAAATCAAACTTCGGACATGATGCATTTTTACTTGAAAAAGGACAGCTTAATTATATCTTCGCCAATTTCTTATCAGAAAATGTGGTTGAAGATTTGATGATGGAAAATATAGCCACAATTAAATCAAATGCAGATGTAAAAGACGCTGCTAAATTGATGCTTGATAAGCATGTAACCCATATTCCGGTTGTAACGGATGATTATAAATTAATTGGTATCGTAACTAGTTGGGATTTATCTAAATCAATTGCAACCAATTCAAATCAGTTGAGAGATATCATGACTACAACAGTTAAATATTGTAATGCCGACGATACCATAGGGAAAATTTCCCGTATGATGAGAAAATATGATATTTCTTGCCTTCCGGTTGTCGATGAGGACATGGTTGTTTTGGGTCTGATTACAACAGACCAGATTAGTAATTTACTCAGTTAAATTACTCTTTTTTTTATATTTTAACTTTTCGGAGTCGTTGATTATTTCAAGAACACAAAAATTCATTGATGGTGCTAAAAAAGCGGTTCCAATTACTCTTGGATATATTCCGATGGGAATCGGTTATGCTGCAATAGCAATAAATGCAGGCATGTCTCCCCTTGAAACTATTTCCATGTCATTTCTTGTATATGCGGGGGCGGGTCAGATTATTGCTGCATCAATGGTTTTAACCGGTGCAACTGCAATGACAATCATTTTGACTAACTTCGTTGTTAATCTGAGATATTTTGTAATGTCAACATGCGTTTTAAACCAGGTTGAGGAATCCAATACTCCATTAAATATACTGGCGGCTCATGTAACTGTTGATGAATCATTTGCGATGTTTTCATTAAGTGAGGATTCAAGCATATGGATATATCTTGGAATTGCAATAACTGCATGGCTGAGCTGGTGTTTGGGAGCAGGAATTGGGGTTGTTCTTTTGGATTTGCTTCCGGTCATTGTTACAAACAGTTTCAACATTTCATTATATGCATTATTTGTAGCTATTTTAACACCTGCAGTTAAGGAAAACAGACAAATAGCACTTATTGTATTAATAACAGCGATTTTAAACATAGTATTAAGTCAGTTTTTAGGCAATTGGTCTTTAATTGTATCGACTTTGGTCGGAGCAGGAATTGGAATGTATATTGTCGATGATGAATATCTCTTGGGGAGTGATGATTAATGGATTATATTATGCTGGTCATTTTAGGATGTGCTGTTGTAACGTTTATCCCAAGACTGATTCCGGCATTATTCATTGATAAACTGGACTTTCCCCCAAAAGTGGAGAAATTCCTAAATTTAATCCCTTACACTGCTCTTGCAGCTTTAATATGTCCGGGAGTTTTGACTGTTGATAATCACTTATGGTATATAGGTCTGATAGGAGCTGTCGTGGCGGCAGGGCTTGCCTGGAAAAAGGTTCCCCTTGGAGCTATTGTAATTTTGACTGTGATAATTCTGATTGGAGTTTATTCGTTTGTATCGTTCTTTTGAGGTGTATTAAATGAACATTAATATTGATCTGTTTTACATTTTTAATCATAATCTGCAAAATCCCCTTTTCGATAGTGTCATGCCGGTAGTGACTCATTTTGGAGGATTTAAATTCCTGGCTGTAGTGTTGATATGCATTATTGTATATGCTCATATAAAGAAGAAACGGACTCTTAGAAGGCTGGGGATTCTGGCACTGATTGCATTTTTATGCTCTGATTTGGTAACTGCTATTTTAAAACATATAGTTAATGAACCAAGGCCTTTTGTAAGTTTGGGCAATGTGCGTTTGTTGATTGAAGAAGCAGATCCGCTGTCATTTCCGTCAGGACATACTACTTCCACGTTTTCTGTTGTGACATTTTTCGCACTGAATATGAAGCAGTTGGCTGAAAGGTATTATAAGTTGATTAATGTTTTTTTAATCATATTTGCGCTTATTATTCCATTTTCCAGAATGTATGTGGGAGTGCATTATCCGGGAGATGTTCTAGCAGGTGCGATCATCGGTATCTGTGGTGCATTGGTAATCAATCACTTCAAGGAGCGTATTATCGAGGATTAATATTACATTTTGAATAATAGGAGTTATAATTAGATTACATTTGTTAAAGATGTATTACTCATTATTTAAATGTTTTGTTTTTTTAATTTAATATATTATAATTTATTTAGAACATAGTTTATTATTTGAAGTTTTTTTATTTTAAAACACTTCTTTACTTTTCTATTTCTTTAAACTATTGTTAAATATTTAGTTTTAATTGTTTTAAATGCTATATTTTAATTTTAATATAAACCATTAAATTTATATACTATGTAATATAACATTAACATAAGTAATTATATTTTGACATAATTGCTTGAGTACTTAAATACTTTTCGCAAAATGGATGTAGTTGTGGGTTATTATGAGAACCATGATTAAATATTTAAGACAAGAACTCAAAATGAGTCAAAAAGAACTTGGGGATAAAGTTGGAGTCACCCGACAAACCATTAACGCACTGGAAAATGGCAGATATAATCCATCTTTATTTTTAGCATATGAAATAACCCAAGTTTTTAATAAAATGATGTTTAAAGGAGATCGAGAAAAATACTTTGTTATGGAAGAAATATTTATCTTCGACGATGACTATTATTAGGTGATAAAAAATGATTTTAGACATATATAAAGATGCATTGGAGTATTCCGCAAAGGACTGGAAAACACTGGTGATATTAGGTATATTGTGTTTGTTCAGCTTCTTGATGATACCGGTTTTCTTAGTTACAGGATATAATTATAAAGTACTCCATCAGGCGGTACATGGAGTGATAAACGGAAATGATCCGTTGCCGAATTTCGAGGGCATAATTGAAATGTTTGTCGACGGTATAAAAGTAGTAATTGTTGAAATTGTATATCTGATTGTGCCTATAATTCTATTCATGATTTTTTTACTTGTTTCAGGATATCTGAGCGGCACAGCATCAGCGGCAGTGCTGTTTATCGGATGTGCAATCACATTTGTTGTAGGAGTAGTTGCATGCCTGATGACTCAAATGGGTCTGTGTCACATGGCATATAATGATGGAGCATTTTCAAAGGCATTTGCATTAAGTGAAATTAAAGAGGCCATCGATGAAATAGGATGGTTTAAGTGCATTGCTACATATCTGGGATTAATAATCATAACAATTGTCATTTCCATTGTTGTAATTGCAATTATCGGATTAATATTTGCAGTATTCGGATTTTCAGGATTAGTGTTCGGTTCCAGTATGGTTGGCGGAATATTTGCCATAGGCATAATTGTTAATGCGTTGGTGTCAATGTTTATTGTAGGACCATACCTAAGCATATTCAATTCAAGATCAATCGGACTGTTATATACAATGCAGATATAAGGTGAGCTGATGGTAAGCATTACTGACTGTGTCGTTGAAGGATTGAAATATCCCTTCAATGACATTAAAAAACTTTTGGGATTAGGAGTGTTTTTTACAATATTCAATCTGCTGGCTCTGGCATTCACCAGCAAATCAACACAAATTATCATATATGCCAATAGGCAAGGAGAAGTGTTGGCCTTAAATTTGCCTACTGGGGATATTTATACAATTGCCTGTTTGGCTATAATCTGCTTTATCGTATCCATATTCATTATGGGATATCAGTATGATTTAATAAGTTTTTCAATAAACAAAAGGGAAGACCTTCCGGGATTCAGGGACATACTGAACATTTTTCTCAATGGAATTAAATTTTTCATCGTAGGTTTCGGATATAATATCATTCCTGGCGTTTTACTTATAATCGGGTTAATGTTAATGTCTTTTCAGTCATATCAATATTACATTTTAGTGGTGATTTCAGCTATCCTGGTTGTAATTGCATTTTTCCTCCAGATTATGGCATTAAACAATATGATAGCAAATGACAGTCTTAAAAAGGCATTTGACTTTAAAGACATTTTCAATAAAATATCTGGTCTTGGATGGGTTAAATATATTGGAATAATTTTATTTACATTAATTGTATCAGTGATTATAATGATTGCCGCCGAGTTTGTACTTGGTTTTCTAACAGTACTTTTCACAATGGCATTCAGTCAGGTAATGATTGTATCAATATTTGTTGGAATAATTGAGGGATTATTTATATCTTCTTATGGAAGCATATTCTTCGCCAGAGTATGCGGATCCATATACAGGCAATCAGTTAAATAGGAGGGAATGTTTTATACATTCCGTTTTTTCTTTTTTCAAGTTATCAGGAGAGATTTTTCATGGTAGACTATGTTATCGAAACAAAAGATCTGTCAAAAATATATTCCAAAAACAGGGCTGTAGATTCAGTCAGTATGCATGTTGAAAAAGGCAAAATCTATGGGCTTTTAGGTAAAAATGGAGCTGGAAAAACCACAACAATGTGCATGCTTTTAAATCTCACATATCCAAGTGATGGTGAAGTGGTTATTTTTGGAAAAGACCCTAAAAAAAATTCTAAAGAAATTTATCCCAAAATCGGTTCAATCATTGAAACTCCGGGATTTTACGAAAATCTAACTGCATATGAAAACTTAAAAATCATCGGAAAACTGAGGGGCAATTACAATCCACAAAATATCAATTCAGTCCTTGAAACTGTCAATCTAACTTCTCCGGGTTCAAAAAAATTCAAGGATTTTTCATTAGGTATGAAACAGCGACTAGCAATAGCAGCGGCTATTATGCATAATCCTGAATTGTTGATTTTGGATGAACCAATCAATGGTCTTGATCCCTTTGGAATTAAAGAAATCAGGGCACTGCTTAAAAGACTGTCCGATAAATTTGGAATAACAATACTGATTTCATCACATATTCTAAGCGAAATAGAAAATTTTGCCGATATCATTGGATTTATGGACAGAGGAGTTCTAATTGAAGAAATATCAAGAGAAGAACTATTCAATAGATTAAATAAGTATGTGGAATTTGAGGTATCCGACACTGACTTGGCCATTGAAATTCTTAAAAGACTGCAACTCAAGGAAAATGAGGATTTCACCTTCAGAGGTGAAAAAATTTTTCTCCATTCCCATCTGGACATGAGAGACAGATTCAACTCAGTGTTTGTTAAGGAAGGGATTGATGTCAAAAAGGTAAATCTGTGTGAAGAAAATTTAGAGGAATATTTCACAAGATTTGTCTGTGATCATTAGGTGATAATATGTTGACTTTCATTCAGATGGAATTTTTAAAACTTAAACGATCAAAAATATTTCTGCTGAGTCTAGTTGGAGCAATACTGCCTCCATTTTCGATGTTTATTGCAGTTTTTGAATTTGGAGAGGGAAACACATTTTAAGTGTTATTCGGCAATGTTAACATGTACATGTCAGCATTATTTGCAGTTCTTATATTTGCAATAATAATATCCTATCTCTTTGGAAGGGAATACAATGAACATACTCTAAAAACAATGCTGACAATTCTAGTGTCAAGAGTAAAATTCATATTAAGCAAGTATGTCATGTTTTTTGTGTGGATAATAATTTTAACAGTGGTTACAATCCTGTCAACACTTGTATTTGGTTTTATTGCAGGACTTGACGGGTTCAGCTTAAAACTGTTTGCTGACAGCTTTGCACAGCTTCTGTTTGCAAATGTACTTTTGTTTTTAACATTCTCTCCCTTTGTATTCATATCACTATTCGTTACAAATATGGTTCCTGCAATGGTCGGCGGAGTGGCACTGGCGCTGGTTAATCTGATGGTATACGGACAAAGTTGGGCACCATTTGTGCCATGGATATGTCCGTATCTGATTGCGTCCGGAGAAATAGGTGGGTACACAGGCATTGCACTGTCCTATGGCATTATTCTGGTAACTTTTCTAATTGGATTAATTGTTTCATATATCTACTTTACAAAAACCGACGTGACACTTTAGTTTTCTGTTCCCTGTAAGAATTTAAATAGTTCGATGTAAAGAGTATATACTGGATGTGATAATTTTGAATGAGAATTATGAAAATCAAAAATTCTGCCAATCATGTGCAATGCCCATGAGCGATGAACTATTTGGAACAAATGCCGATGGATCTAAAAATGAGGATTACTGCATTTACTGTTTTAAAGATGGTGAATTCACTTCAGACATGTCAATGGATGAGATGATGAAT
>CACYBU010000208.1 GCA_902772665.1 uncultured Methanobrevibacter sp.
AATTCTACCTGTTCCTGGAACATGAAATCTCATAACAACTATGTCTTTTGTAGGTTGAAATGATTTATCAACTCTAGCACCGCTTAATAAATTATTTAATTCATTACTTATTGTAAAAATGTCAACGTTGGACATTGATTTCATAATCAAACACCTATTTTTTAATCAATACTTTAATATATTATAATTACTAAAATTATATTAATATATTTAATTTAATGGAGGATATAAATGGACACTACTGTTAAGGTTACAAGTATTCATATTGTTGCAGCCCTTATTGCAGCTTTACTTTCAACCGCTCTGACTGTTGGTTGGTTCGGATTTAAAAATGACGTATTTGCATTTTTCATTGCTGTAATAATATTATATTTCGTTGGTCAAGTTTCTCAAAAAATCGCAGGAGATGAAATCACTGGATTTAGTCAGTGGCTATGGGATGGAATATCACCATTCTTCTTTACATGGATTATAGCATACACTTTATTTGTAATGTATTTATAAACCACCGAAGAAAATCCATATAAATGCAATAAATAATGATGTGATAAGTAAAACTGGAGCTATAATCTTGCTGACGGCCACTACGGAACTTATTGTTGAAATCAGTTCTGTTGAATTTTTAGGGCCGAATGTATTCAGATTTTCTATTTTTTCGGTTCCAGTACCAACTTCTACTTTTTCCAAATCTTTCAGAGCTTCTTGAATACTTATTCTAACATATTCTATTATTTCTTTTCTTTTTGTTATGCCGATAGGATTGTAACCTCTTGAAAGTGTATTGACTGTATGAGTATCGGTTGTCATCACTTCAATTTCATCTATTTCCAGATTACTCACAGCATCAATGATTTCCTGTCTGAATCCAATTTCCATATTATTTGCATCAAACAGGACATAAGCAGTTCTTTGATCTCCAACTTCGACAATCATTGTTTTTATGCCGCTTTCACCAACTCCGTCATGTTTGTCAAGAGTTTCCATATTGTTATGGTAACACCCAATACGGACTTCATGTTTTGGCTGTTCAGGGTCAATTGTATCGATAACATCAATCAGTTCAAATACTTCGGAATTTCCCGGAAGCACTTCTCCACTTTCGGGAGTAAAGGAATTGTGGCAGTCTACAATAATTGAATCCTCTACATTGCAGTGGCTTCTGCTTTGAGCCATCATACTTAGTCCGACTCCAAATTCGATATCATCAACTGCTTCGGGGGCAAATGTTGACAGGATAACCATGCTTCTGTTGAAAAACTGCACGCCTATTTTTGCCTTTTTTGACTGGTATCTTTTGAATTTACTTGCTTTTGAACCATATTTAACTCTTTTCAAACCTTTTTTTACTGCACTTTCGATTTTATCAATTTCGGATACTGCTATCGGGTTGAAGTCGTGTGTTGAAGGGCCGTGGGCAACCATTGTGAAGTGACTGAATCTGTATGCAAGAATGGTTGGCATATTTGATCCTCCCAAATCACCGAGGGGTCCGGGATGGACAGAGGGTGAGATGAACAGTGCTTTAATTCCATTTTCAGTTTTAAAGCTAATAAATGAAACAATTGTATCAATAGGTTCGCTCATATTTTCAAACAGTCCCTCCAGGGAGTTTGATCCTTCGTTCATATGTGCAATGAACAGACTCAATAAATCCAGAACTCCGATGCCCAGATTTTTCTTGAATGGGGAAGCGATTATTTTAATAAATGCGTAAATGGCTAAAACAAATATTATTGCCGCAACCAGTGCCTTAAGTGTAATCTGAAGTATTAAAGACCCCATGAAACTGGTATCGATAAATAAGAATGAGATTGATATATACATTGCAATTATAAGTACTGGTTGAATCAGGCCCGTAAGGGCTGCAACTGTAAATCTGACATTGGATGTTGCCCAGAAAACCAGGGTATTGAATCCGTAAATCAGAACGCATGCAAACAACATGGAATTTATAAATATGTCCACGTTAATTAGCCTTGAGATAATGCAACCAAGAAGAACAAATATTCCTAGAATGGTCATTGAAAAACATGATAAAAACATTGAATGTTTAATCTTTAAGTTGATTCCGTGAACACTGATGATTACCTGATGATTTAATGCACCACTCATGATTGAAGTTATACCAAGCACTACAAATCCGAATAATCCGCCATAAATGAAATCTTCAACCAATCTCTGATTAGGGGTTAAATCAATTAAATAATAAGCACTACCGATTAAAAAACTAATTATCATCATTCCGATTATGGAATATTTTGTTTTTGGTAGTGTTTTAATATATTTTGATAATCCTGCAACGCTGCTCATGCTCGACATGTATCTTTATCCTACTATTTTTTTTAATACTTATATAAAAGATTTGTCATAAGAAATATATTAAATTTATCAAAGGGGGCACTGATAAATGTTTTTGCTTTTTTTCATATTGAACTTTTTCATTTGATTCGGGTAATAATTTTCTAAATTAATTTCCTACATATTACTTTTTGCATGGGGTCCTAATGATTCTGTGAATTCAAATAATTCTATAAAATCAAGTTAATTTTCTTCAAATATGCTAAATAACCGTTTAAGATTCATGTTAAATTTTCTATTATTCGCTTTATTGTGTCTGCACTAATTTCTATGGTTTTATGATATTCAAGAGGTTTCATGGATTACCTCTATGATTGCGGGTATTTCATTGTGGTCTGTTGGACTTTGTTATACATTTAATGAATCTTTTCATGTTCTTTTTCATAATTCGTGGGCTAATATTCATTGTTCATGCATTGCATATTAATTTTTCCTCAATGAATATTTCATAACCATTAATTTTATTAAATTTAAAATATTATATACTTATAGATGTATTTGTTGGTGAAATAATGGAAAAAAAATTAAATGTTCCTATTAAAGATGAAAGTTTAAACAGTCTTAAAGTGGGGGACGTGGTTTATCTGACTGGAAATATTTTAACTGCAAGAGACCAGGCTCACAAACGTATCCTTGAAAAAGGTGCTCCATTGGATATTGAAGGTGCTGCGCTATTTCATGCGGGACCTATAATCTCTGAAAAGAACGGCAAGTATCAGATGGTGGCTATCGGACCTACTACTTCTATGAGAATGAATCCCTATCAAAGTGATGTGCTGGATATGGGTTCGAAAATTGTTATAGGTAAAGGAGGAATGGATGATACTGTAAGAAAAGCCTTAATTCGCAATAATGCAATATATGTGGTTGCAACTGGAGGATGTGCCGCATTGTATGTTGATGCTGTTGAAGAAATCGAAAGTGTGGATTGGCTTGACTTGGGAATGCCTGAGGCAATATGGAATTTAAAAGTTAAGGATTTCGGACCACTTATAGTTGCCATGGACAGTGAAGGAAATAGTTTATATGATTAATTTTAATATAAAAATACTTATATATGAATTAAATTATAGTTATGAATATTAAATTAACAAAATTTCAGATTAATTTGGAGGAAGTGTTATTATGGCTGATATTAATGAATTAGCGGAAAAAAAGTTTAAATCAAGAATGACTAAAATTAGAAAATCCAACAGGGAACCTGAAGAAAAAGCTAAGTTTTCTGAAAAAATCGGTATTTCTCTGGAACTTGAATTCCAAAATAAAAATCCTGATAAACTCACTGACGGTATTACTATCATTACCAGTCCTGAAGGTAAGGTTTTATATGCGGATTATTTTTATGGAATCCCTGAAGAGGATGAATATACCAATGTGGAAATCACAGAAAAACAATTAAAATCAATCATTGAGTTTTTCAGTGACTTTAAAGTAGAATTGGATGATTCTGATTAGATGATAATTAACGATTCATTAGATGAAGTTAGAAAAAGAGAAAATGCTCTTTCTATTATAAGGGATATAGTTCAAAATAATGGTAGGACCGGTTTATTTGACCTGACCGGTCTTTCGGGAGGTTTTATAGCAAGTCCTTCTGAATTAAATCTTTTGGAAACCTATGTCGGTCCGGCAATTTTTGAAGATGCACTTCAGGAAGTCGGAATAAAGCATATGGGTGGTGAGAAGGTTCTTGCATTAAACAGAACCTCTTCAGGAATTTTAGCCACCATATTAACCCTTGTTGAAAAAGACTCCAATGTTGTACACTATCTGGCAAAGTTGCCGGCGCACCCGTCAATACCTCGCAGCTGTAACCTTGTCGGAGCCAATTATTTTGAAACTGATGTTTTTGAGGAATTCAAAATACCTGAAAACACCTCACTTGTTATAATCACGGGCTCTACAATGGATCATCAGGTAATTGATGAGGCAGAGTTTAAAAGGATAATCCAGATGGCTCATGATAAAAATATTCCTGTAATGGTTGATGATGCATCCGGGGCAAGACTTAGAACCGTTGTATTTAATCAGCCAAGAGCATGTGATTTGGGAGCAGACATAGCCATCACAAGCACTGATAAACTTATGCCTGGTCCAAGAGGCGGGTTAATGGCAGGACGTAGGGATATAATTGATAAAATAAAGGTTAAGGTTAATCAGTTTGGTCTTGAAGCTCAGCCGCCACTTGTGCTTGCAATGTTAAACGGCATTAAAAATTTCAATGGTGAAAATCTGATTAAAAGTTTCAGCAGAAAAAATCAGTTATCTGATTTACTGGCATTGAAATTCAATAATTTTGAAAAAACCCCGACAGGAATTATGATTTCCCCTGAAGGACTGGCCAGTGAAATAAATATTTCTCATAACTTGTCTGATGATGACCTTGCTTTTGTTCTTTCATTTATTTTACTGAAAGATTATGGAATTATCACCATTCCGGCTGTTGGAATGCCTGGTGCATCACCGACAATAAGATTTGACCTGTCCACCTGTGATGCTTTTAATTTAAATTTAAAAGATTTATCAAAAAAAATAGAGTCTTCATTTGACAAATTACTTGATGTAATTCCAAATGAAGAAAAATGCAGGGAGATTGTATTTAGTTTTTAATTATACATTCTCCGGATATTACTTTTTCCAGACTGCCGTCGATTTTTTCAACAACCAGTGCACCTTCTTTTGAAATGCCCACTACATAACCGTCATAATATTTGTGGTAAGGTTTTCTGACTTCCACGATTTTTCCTATGGTGTATGAACGTTTTCTCCATTCTTTTAGGATTTCCTCATAACCTTCACGGTTAAACAGTTCACTTATCTTTTCAAATTCTTCCAAAAAGATTCTTATTAAAAGATTTGCATCTCCTTTTCTTCCAAGTTCCCTTTCAAGGGTTGTTGTACCGTCCTGTAATTCTTCAGGGAATTCTTCAATATCCAGGTTTGCATCAATACCTACCCCGATAATAACGTTTTCGATGGTATTGAATTTGGCAACTGATTCGGTTAAAATTCCGCAGACTTTTCTGTCACTGATTATTATGTCGTTGGGCCATTTGATTTCGGGATTTTCAACACCGATTTTTTCAAGAGTTTTTGCAACGGCAACTCCTGTTGCCAGTGTGATAAGAGGAATATGGGAATGGTCAACATCAGGCTGGAGTATGATTGACAGCCATACTCCTCCCAAAGGAGATTCCCAGGATTTTCCGGATCTTCCTCTTGCATCAGTCTGCTTTTCAGAAATCACGACACTTCCATTTTCAGCACTGTTTTCGGATAAGAATTTGGCCACGGTATTTGTTGATTTGACTTCATTGTAGATATACAAGTTTTTACCGATATATTTTGTGTTTAAGTTTTTTGAGATTTCAGATGCTTTAATGTAGTCTGTTTCTTGTTTACCGATGTCTTTAACCAGGTTTGCAAAATCATGAATGTCAACATCTCTGATTTCACTGATTGTTTCATCGGAGATGTTGCTATCTTTTTTAAGCAGTTTGATTATTTCATTTCTCATTAAATATCTCCAACAGAAATATTATTTTCTTTGCATCTGCTGACTTTTAACTGCATTCTGGTATGATCCAACTGCTGCTGAGATTGCAGCTATCTTTTTGGCAGGCATGAATGTTGATTTTAACCTGTTTACATATTCAAGGTCTTCAGCGATAACATTTACCATTTCATCTTCAATACCTTTCTTATATGTATCAATGAAATGGGTGTTTAAATCACCTGAAATAAAGTTAGGATTTCTTAAAACTGCTTTATGGAATGGAATAGTTGTTTTAACGCCTAAAATGATGTATTCGCTCAATGCCCTTTTCATTCTATTGATTGCATCGTTCCTGTTTCTTCCATAGGTAATCAGTTTTGAAATCATTGAATCATAAAATGTAGGAATTGTATAGTTCATGTACACTCCACTGTCCAAACGCACGCCAGGTCCTCCTGGTGATCTGTAACCGGTAATCTTACCAGGATTTGGTGAAAAGTCATTAAGAGGGTCTTCTGCATTGATACGGCATTCAATAGCATGACCTGTTACTTTAATATCTTTCTGTTCATAACTCAGCTCATCACCGTTTGCGATTTTAATCTGTTCTTTGATTAAATCGGTATTTGTAACCAGTTCGGTAATCGGGTGTTCCACCTGTATACGTGTATTCATTTCAAGGAAATAATAGTTTTCCTTGTCATATAGAAATTCCACGGTTCCGGCACTTTTATACCCGATGTATTCTGCAGCTTTAACGGCACTGGATCCCATCTCTTCCCGTAACTCTTCAGTCATTATTGGTGAAGGGGCTTCTTCCAGGAGTTTTTGATGTCTTCTCTGAATGGAACATTCTCTGTCGGCTACATGGATGACGTTTCCGTGTTCGTCTGCCAGTAACTGGAATTCAATGTGGCGGGGTTTTTCAAGATACTTTTCAATGAATACTGTTGAATCGCCGAAATTGGTTGAAGCAACTGATTGAGTGGATTCAATTGCACGTACAAGTTCTTCTTCCTCGTAAACTGCACGCATACCGATTCCACCTCCTCCTGCAGAAGCTTTTACAATAACGGGGTATCCGATTTGACGGGCAATCTCTTTGGCCTCTTCAATATCGGTCACGCCTTCTGGAGTACCTTCAATAACAGGAACTCCTGCCTTTTTCATAAGAGCCTTTGAGGTTATTTTATCTCCCATCTTATTGATTACGTCTCCGCTTGGTCCGATTAATTTAATTCCATTTTTTTCACATTCTTCACCGAATTTGGCGTTTTCAGCTAAAAATCCGTAACCCGGATGGATTGCATCAGCTCCGGATTCAATTGCAATATCAATAATTTTTTCAATATTCAAATAAGATTTCGCAGGTGAAGGATTTCCCAACGGATAACTTTCATCAGCGTAATTTGTATAAAGTGAAGTTTTGTCTGCATCAGAGTAAATAGCTACGCTTTTAATATCAAGTTCACGACAAGCTCGCATTACTCTAATTGCTATTTCTCCTCTATTTGCGATTAATACTTTTTCAAACATTTGAAACCTCTAAATAATTTTTAATTATAATATATAATTATATATTACATGATATATTAAATATTTTATTAGATGAAAAAAATTACCCGTAAGAAACATTTGGAAATGAAACTTCAATCGATTCCATATCATCCAAATCCTGATGTGAATTTTGAACAGTATACTACACCCTCTGTTATTGCATCAGATTTGATATGGAATGCTTTTAGACTTGGGGATATTGATAACGGGAATGTTGCTGATTTGGGATGTGGAACTGGAATTTTTGCAATTGCCTCACGGTTAATGGGAGCGGACATGGCAGTCGGTGTTGATATTGATCGTGATTCTCTTGATGCTGCAGGGGATTATTCGCGGAAATTGGGGCTTGACAATATTTCATTTATATGCAGTGACATTTCTGATTTTGAATGTGATATGGAAATTGATACTGTTTTTCAAAATCCCCCTTTCGGATCACAAAAAAAGGCAAAAAAAGGTCAGGATTTGAAGTTTGTAAAAAAGGCATGTGAGTTGAATCCCGAGGTTTTATATTCATTTCACATGGCATCTAGCAAAGATTTCTTAATTGATTTTTACAGTGAAAATAATTTGGATATCACTCATGTATTCATGTATAGATTTCCGATTCCTAAAATTTATGAGTTTCACACTAAAGAACGAGCAGATGTTGATGTTATTGTATTTAGGGCGGTTTTGTGAAGTTTAATTTTTTCTGATTTTCTATTTTTTTAGCCAGAAAAACAATACATTTATATAGGGGTTAATATAAACTTTATATTAATATATTCTTTGAGTATAAAAAAGTTGGTAGCATAATAAAAAGCTACGGATATTATAATTGATATAATATTTTGTAAATGTGTAAGTCTATTTAGTG
>CACYBU010000209.1 GCA_902772665.1 uncultured Methanobrevibacter sp.
CTAGAAGAATAGCAAAAAATTTTAAGGGTGCTCTTCCGGATAGTGAAATTGCTAAACGTACTGGATTGTCAATTGAGGAAGTTAAAGCACTTTAACAATAAAAAGATGGTTCAGTGTAAATTACCCTCTTCATCAACTATATTTCCTTTTATATCTATTTCTAATGGTCTGGGAGCATTTATAGTCTGTTCACTGTATTATACCATTGTCATCATATAATAGAACTTTGCTATTGTGCGGGTTTCTGATTTGATAATTATATAATGGTGTGTCTGATTTGAGTTTCTGAAAGTTATTATTTTGAATCAGAATTGATTTCATTAAGCTATATTTAACGTTTATGCTTATTTGGAGCCACATTCAGTATTGTTCATTTCAGATATCATAACTTCCGGGTTTCAGTATTCAACAATGCGCGTGTTAATTTCGCTTTCGTTTGTTTGAAGGCGAAAATTCCCACTATTGCAATCATAGTAAACTGTTTGTCGCATATTACGATTTATCAAATTTTACAGACTTTTTTCCATGATGTTATAAAATTTTTAAACATCGTTTTAGTTTTAAAATGATTTAAATATTTTTAAAAATATATTATTATATTAGTTAAAGGAGAATTTTATCATGAAGATTTTAGTTGTTGGAACTGGTGCTCGTGAACATGCTATTGCAGACGCATTAAAAGACGATGTTGAATTATACTGTTATATGAGTAAAATAAACCCTGGAATGTCCAAAATTGCTGAATTCATGCAAGGTGATGAAGGGGAAGTTGAAAAAGTAGCCGAATATGCAGTTGAAAATGATATTGATATTGCATTCATCGGTCCTGAAGCTCCCCTTGGAAAAGGGATTGTGGATGAACTTGAAAAAAATGGAATCAGATGTGTTGGACCTACTCAAAGTGCGGCCAGAATAGAAACTGATAAGTCATTTATGAGAAAACTGTTTGAAGATTATGAAATTGAAGGATCTCTTGTTTATAAGGTATTTGATAATTCAGATGATGTATCTGCATTTTTGGATGAGTTTGACCGTGATGTTGTAGTCAAACCGGTTGGACTGACTGGTGGTAAAGGGGTTAAAATTGTAGGTGACCATCTTAAGGACAATGAAGAAGCAAAAGAGTACTCATGTGAAGTAATTGATAATGTAATGGGGGGTTTTGCTCAGGTTATTATTGAAGAAAGATTGATTGGAGAGGAATTCACTATTCAGGCATTTTGTGATGGAAAGCATTTGGCTCCAATGCCTGCAGCACAGGATCATCCTCATGCATTTGAAGGTGATGTTGGTGCAATCACTGGGGGAATGGGTTCGTACTCTGATGTTGGAGGATTATTGCCCTTTTTATCTCAAGCTGATTATGATAGGGCTGTTGAAATCATGCAGGCAACACTTGAAGCTATTGCCATTGAAGCTGAACCATACAAAGGTATTTTATATGGTCAGTTCATGTTAACTGCTGACGGTCCTAAATTAATTGAATACAATGCGAGATTTGGGGATCCGGAAGCAATGAATGTTTTGCCTCTTTTAAAAACTCCTTTGGCTGATGTTTGTCAGGCTATTGTTGACGGTTCTCTTGATAATGTTGAATTTGAAGATAAGGCTAGTGTATGCAAATATATTGTGCCTGACGGATACCCTGAAACGGAATTTGCAGGGGAATTGATTGAAGTGGATGAAGTTCAAATTGAAAATATGGGTGCTAAGGTATTCTATGCTGCTGTAAGTCAGGAAGATGATGGAATTCACCTTTCAGCTTCAAGGGCATTGGGTATTGTGGCCAGCGGTGAAAACATAGATGAAGCTGAAAAAATAGCTGAAAAGGCTTGTGAGTTTGTTAAAGGTAATGTTTATCACAGAAGAGATGTGGGAACATCAGAACTTGTAAACAAACGTGTTGAGCACATGAAAGAAATTTTAAATTAGAATTTCTATTTTTTTTAATTTTTTTGTTGCCCCTCTTTTGTTGAGATTTATCTTCATATTATTTTTTTTTCATTCACAATGACTTTCTTTTTTTAGTTCATACTTAGTTAAATGAAATCATAGAAACATTTAATATATATAAATAAGATATATTTTATTTTCTTATGGGGATTTGAAGATGAAAAGTTTATTGTCAATTAGTGATATCAAAGATGATGTCAGATACATTCTTGATTTGGCTATTAAGATTAAAGCAGGTGATGTTGAAGATAAGCCTCTTAAAGGCAAGACCTTAGCTATGATTTTCCAGAAATCATCTACAAGAACAAGAGTTTCTTTTGATGTTGGAATGTACCAGTTGGGTGGCAGAGGAATCTTTTTATCTTCAAATGATTTGCAAATGGGAAGAGGGGAGCCAATTTCCGATACTGCAAAGGTTTTAAGTCGTTTCGTTGATGGTATAATGATAAGGGCTATAAAACATGAGGATGTGGTTGAACTTGCAAAATACTCTGATGTACCGGTTATAAATGGTTTAACTGATTTTGAACATCCTTGTCAGGCACTGGCCGATGTGTTAACAATCAGGGAACATCTGGGTGATTGGAAAGGTAGAAAAATCTGTTTTGTCGGTGATGGAAATAATGTATCCAATTCTCTTTTATTAATTGCTCCGTTGCTTGAAATGAACATGTCTGTTGCCTGTCCTAAAGGTTATGAGCCTCCTGAGGATATTTTAAAAACTGCTAATGAGTATGCAGTTGAAAATAATACTGAAATCATTGTCACTGATGATATTGGAGTTGCTCTTGAAAACGTTGATGTGGTATTTACTGATGTATGGGTGAGTATGGGTGATGAGGCTGAAAAGGCTCAAAGGGAAATTGATTTCGCACCATTCCAGGTAAACTCTGATTTGATGAGTTTGGCTAATGATGGAGCTATTTTCATGCATTGCTTGCCTGCTGTCAGAGGCCAGGAAGTAACCAGTGATGTTATTGACGGTCCACAATCTGTTATTTATGATGAAGCGGAAAATAGAATGCATGCTCAGAAAGCTGTCTTATATTATTATTTAAAGGATTAATTACCAGAATATCAGTCCCAGTATTCCAAATATTATAAAAACCGCAACAATGCATATGCAGCAGGTCGTCCAGTTATTGTCTTTTGATGTGCTGGAAGTAGTTGTGGTCTGATTGGCTGTGCGTGTCCTCTGGTTGTTTGTATTGACAGGTGTATCAATAATTTCTGCTTTTTTAACATCTTCTTTTAATTTTTCACCACAGTTTCTGCAAAACATTGCGTTTTCCGGATTTTCCTCTCCGCATTTTCTACAAAACATTTATAATCCACCAAAGTATTGTTTTAAAAAATATTATTAAACCTACTCCGCCGATAAGTCCGGTAGCGAATCTTAAGGGGTTTGTACTTTCTCTTGAACCAAAATACTGTGTTGTTCCATCGATTGCTACAGGTGTCATTAAAATTATTGAAATTATCAGCATTTCAATATTGTAGCCATGAGGATAGAAGTGATTCATAATTATATATAATGCCAGTCCGGTGTAGAATCCTGTGCATCTTGCACAAACCGGAAATTGATGGCCTTTTATGAAAAAACTCCTTTCAGGGATTCTGTGACAAAAGAATTTTGAGATTTCCATAACTTATCCTCACAACTTATATACATTAATATTATTTTCAATAATTATATATATTTTTATAATCATATTTTAATCCATAATAAATAAAAAGGTTTTTACAATGAGAGGCGGAGAAGCGATAATAGAATCCCTCAAAAATATGGGGGTTAAAACAATATTTGGTTATCCCGGCGGACAGACCATACCTTTCTATGACATGTTATATGATGCAGACATAGATCATATACTGGTTAGGCACGAACAGTGCGCAGCTCATGCTGCTGACGGTTATGCAAGGGCATCTGGTCGTGTGGGGGTGTGTTTGGCAACTTCCGGACCTGGAGCAACCAATCTTGTAACTGGTATAGGAACAGCTTACATGGATTCTTCTCCAATTATAGCTATTACCGGGCAGGTTCCAACTCATTTAATAGGAAATGATGCGTTTCAGGAAGCGGATATTATTGGAATTACAATGCCTATTGTTAAACATAGTTTTCAGCCTAAAAATCCGGACTTAATACCTTCAATGATTAAATCTAGTTTTGAAATTGCATCCACCGGAAGACCGGGACCGGTTTTAATTGATGTTCCAAAGGAAGTTCAGGAGCGGGAACTTACAGGATTTGATGATTGCCTAATCGAAACTCCCGGATATAATCCCACCATCAAAGGAAATCTCAGACAAATAAAAAAAGCAAACGATTTAATAAAAAAAGCTAAAAAACCAATGATTTTAGCAGGAGCAGGTGTTATTATAGCAAATGCATGCTGTGAACTGAAAGAACTGGCTGAAACAATTAATGCTCCTGTAATGACTTCACTTTTAGGTAAAGGTGCTTTTGATGAAACTAATGAGTTGGCATTGGGCATGCTTGGTATGCACGGGCGAAAAGTTTCAAACGATTACATTAACGAATCAGATTTATTAATAGCTATTGGTGTAAGATTTTCAGATAGAACTACCGGAAGACTGGATAGTTTCCTTCCGGATACAAAAGTTATTCACATTGACATTGATCCGGCTGAAATCGGAAAAAACGTTAATGTTGATTTGCCTATTGTAGGGGATGCTAAAAATATTTTAACATCACTTAATAAAACTTTAAAAGGACATGTTGTATCAGATGAGGTAAACAACTGGACCAATATGTTAAAACAGAAAAAAGACGAATTAAACCCTCGTGTAAGTTATGATGATGTGCCTTTAAAACCACAGACGGTTATTAAGGAGATTTCAGAGGTTTTAACACCGGATTCCATATTGACAACAGATGTGGGTCAGAATCAGATGTGGGCTGCACATTTCTTTAACACTCAAAAACCGCGTAAATTCATCTCATCCGGAGGTCTTGGAACTATGGGATTTGGATTTCCCTCTGCTATCGGAGCAAAGATTGCATGTCCGGATGATCCGGTTGTTTCATTGAACGGTGACGGTGGATTTTTAATGGTTTGTCAGGAACTTGCCACCGTTCGTGAATATGACATACCTGTAATTGCAATTGTTTTGGAAAACAGAACATTGGGAATGGTATATCAGTGGCAAAGCTTACTGTATAATAAAAGACACTCCCAAACATTGCTTGGAAGCAGTCCTGATTTTGTAAAACTTGCAGAAAGTTTCGGTGTTAATGCAGTCAGAATCACAAAACCTGGTGAAACTAAAGAGGCTTTATCCAATGCTATTAAAGATAATGAACCTGTTTTATTGAATGTGGTAATTGACTGTGAAGAAGCTCTTCCTATGCTTCCTCCCGGTGCGGGAATAAATGAAATGATTGGTGAGTATAAACTCGAAAAGGATGTGATTTAAATGGATTCAGAGTACCATATTATTTCCACATTGGTTGAAGACAAACCCGGCGTATTGCAGAAGGTAGCCGGACTGTTCAACAGAAGAGGATTCAATATCGACAGCATTACTGTTGGAAATTCAGAAGTTGAAGGTCTGTCCCGTATGGTAATAACAGTCCGTGCCGATAAAAAAGGTCTGGAACAGGTTACAAAGCAGCTTAACAAATTAGTTGATGTTATCAAGATTAAGGATATTACCAAATCTGCCGTTAAAAGGGAATTGTGTCTTGTTAAGGTCAGTATTCCTAATGCAAAAGCAAGAGCTGAGATAATACAATACTCTAATATTTTCAGGGCTAATATTCTGGATGTCACTGAAAAGACATTGATTGTTGAATTAACCGGAGACAAGACAAAGATTAATGCATTCATATCTTTAGTGGAAGGTTATGGAATTAAAAAAATAGCCAGAACAGGCCTTACTGCTATGTCAAGAGGAGTATAAGACATAGTTTATACTCCATTTTAAATTTTTCCATAATGCCATCATTTTTTTTAATTATTTTTCATCGCCATATTATTGTCTAATTGCAATACTCTTCTGATTCCTAATATCTGTCATGGAATCTGATTGTCATTTTTAAATAGGTTAGTTTTATTAATATTGAAAATCATATTTATTAATTGATATTTGATATCTTAATTAATTATAAGGAGATGATTTTTATGAAAATGTATTACGACGATGATGTAAATACAGATGCTTTAGAAGGTAAAACCATAGCAGTTATTGGTTATGGTTCTCAAGGTAGAGCACAATCCAGAAATATGGCTGATAGTGGAGCTAATGTTATTGTAGGTTTAAGAGAAAACGGCAGTTCCTGGAATCAAGCAAAAAATGAAGGTATGAATGTAAAAACTATTGAAGATGCAGCTGCTGAAGCCGATATTATTCACATCCTGCTTCCGGATGAAATTCAGCAAAGAGTATACAATGAACAGATTGCACCTTATGTTGAAGCAGGCAACACCATTTCATTTTCTCACGGTTACAATATCCACTTCGAATTAATTAAACCTGATGAAACAGTAAACATTGTAATGTTTGCACCAAAAGGACCAGGATCAATGGTTAGAAGAACTTACAAAGAAGGATTCGGTATTCCTGGTTTAGTTGCTGTTCAGCAGGATGCAACCGGTGATGCACTTCAGTTAGCATTAGGTATGGCAAAGGCATGTGGTTTAACCAAAGCGGGTGTTTTAGAAACCACATTTCAGGAAGAAACAGAAACAGATTTATTCGGAGAACAGACAGTTTTATGCGGAGGTATTACTGAACTGATTAATGCAGGTTTCACCACTTTAGTTGAAGCAGGTTATCAGCCGGAAATTGCTTACTTTGAAACATGTCACGAAGTAAAACTCATTGTTGATTTAATTTATGAAAAAGGTTTCGCCGGAATGTGGAGTGATGTAAGTAACACAGCTGAATTTGGTGGTTTAACTAGAGGTAATAGGATTATTACTCAAGAAGCTAAAGATGGTATGAAAGCTGTTTTAAAAGAAATTCAGGATGGCACCTTCAAAAAACAATGGGCTGATGAAAACGCTACTGACGGTGCTAATTTAAAAGAAATGAGGGCTGCTGAAGGTCAAAAAGAAATTGAAATTGTTGGTACAAGATTAAGAAAAGCTTGTGGATTACAAAAAGACGATTAAATACATGTCTTTTTTCTTTTTTTTTATTTTATTTGTGATAATCATGGTATTTATTGGAATGGACCATGGAACTACCGGTATCTCTTTTTGCATAATGTCTGACGACGGTGAAGTCATTGATGTTTTTAAAATCGGCCGGGAGGAAAGTAAGAAAGGTCTTGTATCTGTCTCTGGTGAACTTAAAAAACGCATTGACATTGATTCAGTGAAGCTGATGGCGATAACTTATGCAATGGGTGATGGAATAAGTGAGATTTCACCGACCAGAAATGTTAAGGACAGGGGGATTCTGTCAATAAATGGAGCCGGTAAGGTTACCGGTGGAGGAACAAGTGTTTTCGATGAGCTTGAAGAGCTGAACATAGACTCAATTATGATTCCTGGTCTTCATAAGGACTCAAAGTCTCTTGATAGGCTGTTTAGAGCTGCATATTCACATCAGGCAAGCCCGGAAAAGGTGAGCATCTCCTATAATGCGCTTAAACAGACCGGATGGAGTAATTTCATAGTTGCCGATATTTCTTCAAACAGTGTGGATATTTTAATTCAAGACGGCAAAATCAAAGGTGCCATCGATGCCTGTTTAGGTGCTATGGGTATTGTTCACGGACCCCTTGATTTGGCGATGCTTCGCGATATCGATGAGAATAATATATCCGCTAATGACTGTTTTTCACATGCGGGAGCAATTAAAATAGCAGGTATTGACGGTAAAGTTGCAAATATGAAAGATCAGCTTTTAACCAGTTACCGTGAAGGTGACAACAGGGCACGCCTTGCAATCGATACTTTAATCATGACAGTTGCAATGGAGATAGCGGGTCTTGATATTGTTTGTGACAATGATATTGAAGGCATTGTTTTAACAGGTTCCATAGGCAGTGCTTTAGAGCCGTTCAACTTTAAAAATGAGATTGACAAGTATTTTAAGGGTAAATACGATTTAATAGTAATCTCATCTGAATCCGGAGCTATCGGTGCAGCTCAAATAGCGATGGATGTTTATAATGGTGAAAAAGAGATATTAGGTATTAATGTTAATATCTAATCTTCTTTTAAACTAATAAAAATTATGTTTCCGCCTTTAATGGTTTCAAGGCCGTTTTCATTTTCTAAAACAAGATTTAAGTAGTTATCAATTGCAATTACTCTACCTTCGGTCTGGTAATCTCCTCTTAAATCAACTGTCACATATTTATTTTTAAACTGAGTAAAAAGTTTGTTTACATTATCTTCGCTCATTATTTCAAATCCCTTGGAATATATAATTATCTATCTTTTACATTTAGTCTTTCAACTTTAAATACTTTAATGTTTATAATATATAGTATGGCAATCAATCAATTAGAAAGTAACTTAGAAGCTATTACCCGTACAATAGCGCAACTTAAAAAAGACGGATGCAGTGATGAAAAAGTTTTAGGTGAACTTAGAGCCGAAAGAGAAAAAATACTTAAAGATTTAAAATTGTAAAGTATTTAACCCAACCATTCACGCAGTAAACTCATATCACTTGTTAAATCGATTTTTATTGGTGTTATTGTAGTTTTTTGCAATCTGCGTAGTGCATGACCATCACTTCCCGGCTTATGGGACTCATACGGTTCACCACCAATCCAGTAGTACGGTTTTCCCCGGGGATCCAATCGTTCTTCAATTTTAGGAATATACATCCGTTCAGATAAGTTCACAACTTCAAATTCCTCATTTGAAGGATTGGCGGGAATATTAACATTTAACAAATCAGTTCCTTCAGGCAAACCTTTTTTCAGAACAATTTTAGTTAATTTATTAAGCATTTTACATGAAAAACTAAAATCAACCTGTATTTCACCATTTTCAAATTTAACATCGTCTCTTGTCACTTCCAGAGATATTGCAATTGTTGGAATGCCAAAACTAGCAGCTTCCATTGCAGCTCCCAGTGTTCCGGATGTTGTAAGTTCTGCTTTACCGATATTATAACCGGTGTTTATTCCTGAAATCATAATATCTGGTTTATCATCCATTATTTCAAATAATGCAAGTGTAACCGCATCGGTAGGTGTTCCTCCAACACCATATCCTTTACTGCCGTCTCTTAAGGTATATTCATTTACTCTTAACGGCTCATATAAGGTTAAAGCATGACCAATTCCGCTTTGCTGAGTTTCAGGAGCTACAACATATGTTTCACACAAATCTTCAACAGCTTTTTTGGAAGCAAGAATTCCGGAAGCGGTAATTCCATCATCATTACAAATTAATGCTTTCATATACATTATTCGGTAATTGTTTTTTAAATATTTTTGTATCCATAAAAAACTTTAATAATAATTTAATCCATAACATATAATATTATTGTATTATAAAACACATGCGGGTGGAAACTTGGAAAAACCACAATTGATTAATTTTATAGCGAAAGTAATGGAGGACTCAGGTTTTAAGGTTTATA